>CBIHOX010000053.1:0-33665 GCA_966211685.1 uncultured Pseudoduganella sp. | reverse complement strand
GTGGCGCGCGGTCGGTCTTCGGCAGGCTGAGGAAACGGTGGCGCCAGCGGAACGTCGTGTTGCGGTGGACGCCGAGCGTGCTGGCGGCACGGCGCACCGATTGCGAGTCCAGCAGGCTGTCCAGGTAGCGCAGCCACTTTTCCTTGTGGTGCAGGTGCGCCAGCGGCGTACCGGTCAAGGTATTGAAGGTTTTGCCGCACTGGCGGCAGCGGTAGCGCTGCAGGCCGCTTTCGCGGCCGTGCTTGTACCAGTGGCGGGCGCCACAGCGCGGGCAGCACAGTTTGGCTTGGGCCGCCTGGTCGAGCAGCTGGCCCACCTGTTGCCGGGTGTCGCCCTGGCTCAGCCGGGCTTGCAGTTGCGCGCACTGGCGCGCGGTCAGGCTGGCCAGCTGGGACAGCAGCGAGGCGAAAGCGTGGGGTTCCATGACGGGTCTCCAAACAAGGGGTTCGATTCCTTGGACTGGAGACGCAAAAGAAGGTTCCACGAATTTCGAAGACAGCGCCTTTTCTTTCCGGTTTGCCATCCGTGCGCTGCTGTTGAGTTGAAAGTTATATTATTCGCAAACTTGACAATATTGCCTAGATGCACAAACGTGAATGTCTCTCCTTCCACTGCCGGCCTGATACCCGGCCATGCACCCGCGCGCGTGGCGCCGTTTGCCGCGTACATGGCCTTTATCGCGATTGCCGACCTGCTGCCCATGCTGGGCGTGGGCGCGGCCGATGCGCGCTGGCTGTATGCCGTGAAAACCGCGGTGGTCGCGGCCTTGCTGTGGGCGTACCGGCGCCAGTACGTGGAACTGGCGCGCCGCGACCTGTCGCCGCGCGGCGCGCTGGCGGCGGTGGCGGTGGGCGTGCTGGTGTTTATCCTGTGGATACATCTCGACGCGGAGTGGATGCAGTTCGGCGTCTCCACCGGCTTTGATCCGCGCGACAGCGCCGGCGCCATCGACTGGCGCCTGGCCTTGATCCGCATCACCGGCGCCGCGCTGGTGGTGCCCATCATGGAAGAATTATTTTGGCGCTCGTTCCTGCTGCGCTGGCTGCAATCCGTGCATTTCCTTGCGGTGGAGCCGGCACAAGTCGGGCTGCGGGCGCTGGCCATTACAGCGCTGCTGTTTGGCATCGAACATCAACTATGGTTTGCCGGCATCGTCGCGGGCCTGGCGTACAGCGTGCTGTACCAGCGCAGCGGCAGCTTGTGGGCCGCCGTGCTGGCGCATGGCGTGACCAATGGCGCGCTGGGCATCTGGGTGCTGGCGACCGGCAACTGGCATTACTGGTAAGGAGCCGCCATGCCATTCAATAAAAAAACACTGCTGCTGGTATTGGGGGCAGGGGCCGCATTGCCTGTGATCCCGGCCCAGGCCATGCTCAGCGATACGATCCATCCGTTCCTGGCCGTGGTGCGCAGCCATGACAGCAACCTGTTCCGCCTCGATGACCGCGCCGTCATTGCCCAGCGCGGCGATGACTTTACCCGCACGCAATTTGGCGTGCTGGTGGACATGCCGATCAGTCGCCAGCGCCTGACCGCGCAATTGAAGCGCTCGAAAGTCAAGTTCGATGTCTATGACCAGCTCGACTATGACGGCAAGGATTACGCGGCGGACCTGGAGTGGCACATCGGCAACCACCTGGAAGGCCACCTGGGCGCCACCTATGCGCAGACGCTGACGTCGTTCAACGATTTCCATACCACCGAGCGCAACCTGCGCGTGCAGCGCCGCGAATATGCGGACGGCAACTGGCGCTTCCATCCAAGCTACCGTGTGCGCGTGGCCGCCAGCCGCAACCGCTCGACGTATGACTTGCCGATCCAGCAGTACAACAACCGCACCGAAGACCAGGTCGACGTCGGCTTCGATTACCTGCCGCCCAGCGGCAGCCGCTTCGGCCTGCAGGCTTCGCGCATCGACGGCAAATACCCGAACCACCGTTCGGTGGCCGGCATGCTGGTCGACGACAGCTATACGCAGAACGAATTGAAGGCCAATGTGTACTGGCAATTTTCTGCGACGTCGCAATTCCAGATGCTGGCCGGCTGGGCCGAGCGCAAGCACAGCCTGTTCACCGAGCGCGACACCAGCGGCTTGAACGGGCGGGCCACCATGAACTGGTCGATGCTGCGCAAGCTGAAAATGTCGGCCAGTGCGTGGCGCGAATTCGCTGCGGTCGAAAGCAACATCATCAATAACAGCGTGAACAAGGGGGCCAGTTTCAACACCACCTGGGACGTGACCAGCAAGGTGGCCGCCACCGCAATGGTGCGTCGCGAAAAACGCGATTTCAGTACGCTGGAGGGACGCCTCGCGGCGCCCAACCTGTTTGACAAGACCCGCATTGCTTCACTGGGACTGACCTGGGCGCCGACGCGAACCTCGCAGTTGTCAGTCAATGCTTTCCATGAGGTGCGAAGCGGCAATGCTTCCACCAATTACCGTGCCAATGGCGCCGCAGTCAGCGCCAGCATTCAGTTTTGAGCCCAGTAACCGAGAAATACCATGACGGTCAACGACATTCCTCTGATTTCCTTTTTCCAGCGCGTGCTGGATCCCCTCATCATCATGGGTACGCTGTACCTGTTTTCACTGATGTTTGCCGAACCGTTCACCGGCTATTCGCTGGTGCTGATGATCCTGGCGTTTTTCATTTCAACCTCGGTGTACCAGTACGTCGACCCTTACCAGACCTGGCGCAGCGGGCGCATGCTGGCGTATGCGCGCGACATCTTCATCGGCTGGATCGTGACCGCCGCCATCCTGGTGTTCCTCGGTTCGGTGAGCGGCCTGTCTTACCACTATGACGAGCACGTGGTGCTGGTGTGGTTTGCCGCTACGCCATTTGCGCTGCTGGCCAGCCACACGGCGGCGCGCAAGCTGGGTTCCGACCCGGAGCGCGATACCCAGGAACGCTCGGCGCTGATCATCGGCGCCAACGACGTCGGCGTGCGCTTTGCCAACACCATCGACCGCTTGCCGAACCTGTTCATGACCGTGCGCGGCTTCTTTGACGACCGTGCGCGCGACCGCATGCCCCGCAACCTCAGCCATCCAGTGCTGGGCAGCATGGAAGACATCGCCACTTTCGTGCGCGAAAACCATATCAAGATGATTTTCATCAGCCAGCCGATTTCCGCGCAGCCGCGCATCCGCCGCCTGCTCGATGAATTGCAGGACACCACGGCGTCGGTGTACTTCCTGCCGGACATCTATGTATTCGACCTGATGCAGGCGCGCTTCGACAACGTGGGCGGGATGCCCGTGATCGCGATTTGCGAAAGCCCGTTCACCGGGTTTAACAGCCTGGTCAAGCGCACTTCCGACATCCTGCTGGGCGGCCTGATCACGCTGATGCTGCTGCCGGTGATGGCCCTCATCGCGCTGGCCGTGAAGATCGATTCGCCGGGGCCGGCCATCTTCAAGCAGCGCCGCTACGGCCTGTATGGCGAGGAAATCATCGTCTACAAATTCCGTTCGATGACCGTGACCGAAGACGGCGCCAAGGTCACGCAGGCGAAAAAGAATGACCAGCGCGTGACGAAAGTCGGCGCCTTCCTGCGCCGCACCTCGCTCGATGAAATCCCGCAATTCATCAACGTGCTGCAGGGGCGCATGAGCATAGTCGGACCGCGTCCCCATGCGGTGGCGCACAACGAGCAATACCGCAAGCTCATCAAGGGCTATATGTTGCGCCACAAGGTCAAGCCGGGCATCACCGGCTGGGCCCAGGTCAACGGCTTGCGCGGCGAAACCGAGACGCTGGACAAGATGGAAGCCCGTATCCGCTACGACCTCGATTACCTGCGCAAGTGGTCGCTGTGGCTGGATTTCTGGATTGTGCTGCGCACCATGAAAGTCGTGGCGGGCCACGAAAACGCCCACTGAGCGCGGGACGCGCATTCCATTCAACGCTGAAAGTGACTGAGCCATTCGTGCGCGTCGAAAAACCGCGCTGAGCTAAAATCTTTCCACATTAATAATGTTGCAAATAAATATTTACTCAAAGGAAATATCTTGGACACTACCGCTTACTCCAGCCGCGCTGTCCGCCACGGCGCCTCCGCCGCCCTGATCCTGGCCGCCACCCTGGCCCTGTCGGCCTGCGGCAACAAAGAACCGAAAGCCGGGCAGGCGCTGGCCAGCGTCAATGGCTCGGAAATCACGGTCTTGCAGTTGAACGAGGAATTGCAGCGCGCCGGCGCCACCGGGCAGGCCGAGACCGTGCGCAAGCAATTGCTGGAATCGCTGATCGACCGTCAATTGCTGCAGAACGAAGCCGCCAAGGACAAGCTGGACCGCGACCCGCAAGTGATGCAGGCCATCGAACGCGCCAAGGCCATGATCATTGCCCAGGCTTACCTGCAAAAGCGTATCGGCAACCAGGCCAAGCCGACCCGCGCCGAAGTCGAGGAATATTTCAACAAGCACCCGGAATTCTTTACTAGCCGCAAACAGTTCGACATGCGCGAACTCGTGGTGGCCAGCAAGGACGTGACGGACCAGTTGAAGTCGCTGATGGATTCCACCCGCTCGCTCGATGACGTGGCGGCCTGGCTGGACAACAACAAGATCAAGTATGGCCGCACGCAGGTGTCGCGTACCAGCGCCGATATGCCGCCGGAATTGAGCAGCAAGCTGTTGACCATGCCGAAGGGGCAGCTGTTCATCATCCGTGAAGGCGAGCGCAGCCTGCTGATGCAGCTTGCCGACATCAAGGACAGCCCGGCCACGCTGGACAATTCGGTCGCGCAAATCGAGCAATTCCTGATCAACCAGAAAAACAAGCAGGCCGCCGAAGCTGAACTGAAGCGCCTGCGCGCCGACGCAAAAATCGAATACTTCAACAAGACCGACACGGTGGCGTCCGCCGATCCGGCAAGCCGCCAGGCTGCCGCGGACGCCCGTGGCGTCGCAGGCTTGAAATAAGGAGAAAGCACCATGAAGAACATCATCCTGTGGCTGGCGCTGCTGGTGAGCGCCTTCACCATGCGCGTGGCCGGTGCGGCCGACGTCGTGCTGGGCGCGGGCGACGTGCTGCGCATTACCGTGTACGGAAGCCCGGACCTGGCCACGGAAACCCGCGTGGCCGACAGCGGCACCGTGACCGTGCCGCTGGTCGGGCAGGTGCCGGTGGCGGGCCTGTCGGTGCCGGCCGCCGAGAAAAAAATCGCCGGCCTGCTCGACAGCGGCGGCTTCGTGAAAAAAGCCCAGGTCAACATCCTGGTCACCGCGATCCAGAGCGCCCAGGTGTCGGTGCTGGGCCAGGTCAACCGTCCGGGCCGCTATCCGATGGAAGGCAAGCGCAGCCTGATGGAAGCGCTGGCGCAGGCGGGCGGCATCGGGCCGGAAGGGGGCGACAGCGTGACCCTGATCCGCACCCGCGACGGCAAGACCACCAGTGAAACCATCGACATCATCAAGATGGTGCAGTCGGGCGACTTTGCCCACGATTACCAGCTGGCGCCGAACGACGTGGTGTACGTCGAGCGCGCACCGCGCTTTTACATCTATGGCGAAGTGCAGCGCCCCGGCCCGGCCCGCCTGGAGCGCGGCATGACGGTATTGCAGGCACTGGCGGCCGGCGGTGGCCTGACGCCGCGCGGCACCGAGCGCGGCATGCGCATCAAGCGCCGCGACGCCAATGGCCAGCTGCAGATCATCAACGCCAGGCAGGAAGACCTGGTGCAAGTCGATGATGTGGTCTACGTGAAAGAAAGCCTGTTCTGAAGCCGTTTCAAAAGCCCGCAGCGCTGTTGCGCCTTGCCGTACCGGAGCATGGTCCGCGGCGCCGCCGGGCCGCAGTTGAATTGAAACACCCTGTTAAGGAAGTATCATGAATTTTTCCCAGTTCCTGCTGATCTTGCGCGCACGCCGCAATATCGTGCTGCTGACCCTGTTGGCCACCGTGCTGGTCACGGTCGTGGTCAGCGCGCTGCTGCCCAAGACATACAAAGCCACGTCCACCGTGCTGCTCAACTACAAAGGCGTGGACCCGGTCACCGGCATGCCCACGCCGGGGCAGCTGATGCCTGGCTACGTCGCGACGCAGATCGATATCATCACCAGCAAGAACGTGGCGCTGCGCGTGGTGGACCAGTTGAAGCTGGCGCAAAACCCGGACGTGATCGCGCAATTCCGCCAGGATACCGGCGGCAAGGGCACAGTGCGCGACTGGTTGGCGGAACTGTTGCTGAAAAAACTCGACGCCGTCCCTTCGCGTGAAAGCAGCGTGGTGGAAATCAGCTTCAAGGGCGCCGAACCGCAATTCGTGGCGGCCGTGGCCAATGCCTTTGCCGATGAATACCAGCGCCTGACCGTGCAATTGAAGGTCGACCCGATGCGCAAGGCCACCAGCTACTTCAACGACCAGACCAAGCAGTTGCGCGATGCGCTGGAAGCCGCGCAGAGCCGCTTGTCGAAGTACCAGCAGGAAAACGGCATCGTCAGCCTGGACGGCCGTCTCGACGTGGAAAACAACCGCTTGAACGATTTGTCGGCGCAACTGGTGGTGGCGCAGGCGCAGCAGATGGAAGCCGCATCGCGCCAGCGCATGGCGGCCGGCAAGGCCGGCGATGCGCCGGACGTGGCCAACAGCCCGCTGATCCAGAACCTGCGCGCCAGCGTCAGCGCGGCGGAAAGCAAGGTCGCGGAAATCGGCCAGCGCCTGGGCCAGAACCACCCGCAATACCAGGCCGCGCGCGCCGAAGCGAACCAGCTGCGCGCCAGCCTGAATGCGCAAATCCAGTCCACGTCCAACAGCGTGGGCAACAATGCGCAAATCCTTGCACAGCGTGAAGGTGCGCTGCGCGAAGCGCTGGCCGAGCAAAAAGCCCGCGTGCTGCAATTGAACCGCACCCGCGACGAATTGAACGTGCTGCAAAAAGACGTGGAAAGCGCGCAGCGCGCGTTTGACGCGACCACCCAGCGCCTGTCGCAAACCCGCATGGAAGGCCAGGCCGAACAGTCGGAAGTGGCGATCCTGAATCCCGCCGTGGCTCCGGTCGATCCGGCCGCGCCGCGCATGCTGCTCAATACCGTGCTGTCGCTCATCCTGGGCAGCATCCTGGGCATGGCGTTCGGCCTGGTGGTGGAATTGCTGGACCGCCGCGTGCGCTCCACGGGCGACCTGGCCAATGTGGCCGACATTCCCGTGCTGGGCAATATTTCGTGGGCTCCGCCCAAACCCCGTTCGCGCCTTGCGACCCTGCTGGCGCCGCGCCGCCTGCGTTTGACGTAACCGATTGGATAGACGATGACTGCTACTTTATCTTCCGCCCACATGAAACCGTCCTCCGACTCCAGTATCGGCACCATGCTGGTGGCAGCCGGCAAGATCAGCCCGGACAATTCCGAGCGCGTCTTGCGCATGCAAAAAGAACTGGGTATCCGCTATGGCGAAGCGGCCCAGCGCCTGGGACTGGTCAGTGAAACCGATATCCAGCAAGTGCTGGCGCGCCAGTTCGACTATCCCTACCTGCAGCAGGGCGACGGTGATTATTCGCCGCTGCTGGCGGCGGCGTTCCAGCCGTTCAGCCCGCAGGTGGAAGTGTTGCGCGCGGTGCGCAGCCAATTGATGCTGCGCTGGTTTTCACGCGGGCACAAGGCGCTGGTGGTGGCCGGCGTGGCGGCCGGCGACGGCGCCAGCGTCTTCACCGCCAACCTGGCGGTGGTGTTTTCCCAGTTGGGCGAGCAGACGCTGCTGGTCGACGCCAACCTGCGTACGCCGCGCCAGCATGAACTGTTCGGCGTCAAGCGCCGCCAGGGCTTGTCCGATATCCTGGCCGGCCGCGCGGAATTGTCGACCGTGGCGCGTATCGACGACTTCATCGATTTGTCCGTGCTGTGCGCCGGCACCTTGCCGCCGAATCCACAGGAATTGCTGAGCCGCTCGGGCTTTGCCGCGCTCAATACGCAGTTGTCGGCGCGCTACGACGCCGTGCTGTACGACGTGCCGGCGTTCGAACGGGGTTCCGATGCGCTGGCGCTGGCCGCGCGCACCGGCGGCGTACTGCTGGTGGCCCGCAAGAACCACACGCCGCTCGACGATGTGCAAGCGTTGGTCACGCAAGTACGCCATACCGGTGCGGAAGTGGTGGGCGCGGTAATGGTGGAATTCTGATCTTTTACTGTTGAGCGGAAAGCACGCATCACAAAACGTTACGCGATGACGGAATGGCAGCATTGTTGTCTGCAAAAGTAATCTTTCGGGAAAGAAGATTATCTCGCCGGAAACCAAAGTTTGCCTTATATTATGTGGCATTGTTGACATCATGTGAAATAAAATGCGGCATTGTTGGCCTGCGGCAACACAAATACACTTGCGACGTGCTATCTTCCGCTCATGTGACTGTAACGTTTTGGGAGATCCAAATGAATTTCACGAGGCATTTATGGCTGGCCTCCACCTTGCTGGCTGCCGCCGCCGCACACGCGCAGATTGATACGGCTGTGGGCGGGACGGTCAGCGCTTCCAGTTTTTCCACGCGCTACGGCCTGTCCAGCGCCAGCACGGCCAACCTGACGTTCGTCAGCGACCCGGCCGGCAGCGGCCGTACCGTACTGATGACGAAGGTCAAGGCCACCGATACGCTGGTCGGCAGTATCCGGCGCACCGACTTTTATCCGCTCAATGAATCGCGCACCACCGGCCTGCGCTGGTATGGCATTAGCGTCTACGTGCCGTCGACCTGGGCGGTGAGCCCGTACCCGACCGTGATTGCGCAGATCGATACCGGCACCACCGCCACCAACCTGGCCGCGCCGCTGTCGCTGCTGGTGCGCGGCAATACGCTGGAATTGAACCTGAATTCCAACTACCTGTCGGCCACGTCGGCCACGTCCAGCAATTCCGCCAGCGAGGTCATCAAGCTGGGCCCGCTCGTCACGAACCGCTGGTATTGCCTGGTGGTGCGTTCCGACTGGCAGCCGACCTTGGGCTCGGGCGCCATCACCATGTGGATGAATGGCGAGAAAGTCTATAACGCCAACAATTCCAACAATTCCTATTTTGGCGCCGCGCACACGCCGCGCACGGGCCTGATGCTGCCGGGCCTGATGGGCGTGGCCGAGCGCACGCTGTATACGGACTTCATCCGCCTCGGTGGCCCCACCACGACGGCGCTGCAGATGTACCAGATCAGTCCGTGCTCGACGTTTGTCACCGGCACCAGCATCCAATGGTAAGGCGGGAGAGAATCATGCAAGTATTGAAACCGATCACCCTGGCTTTGCTGGGTGCGTTTGCAACCGTGCCGGCCTGGGCGCAGATCGACCTGGCCCGTTCCGGCAAGATCGATACGCTGGACGCCAATCCCAAGCCGCTGACGTATGTGAGCCAGAACCTGGCGCGCAACGCCACGGCCACCTACCGCTATTTCGATGATTTGTACGTGCTCAGTTCGGCCAGCCCGGCGCGCCTGGCGCTGGTGCCCGATCCGCTGGGCAGCGGGCGCAAGGTGTTCCGCCATACGCTGAACAAGGCCGACCCGCTGGTGACCGGCGGCTCGCGCACCGAAGTGTCGCTGAAATATGAATACGTCATCGAAGGCTTGCGCTGGTATGCGTTTGCCGTGATGTTCCCGTCGGACTGGCAATTCCATGCCAGCCCCAGCGTTGTGGCGCAATTGCACACGAGCCAGAAAACCCTCGCCGTGCCACCGCCGATTTCCGTGGTGGCCAGCGGCAATGACTTGAACATCGAGTTGCACTACAACTACCGCAACATGAGCGGCGCCGGCACCGATCCCGCCACGCGCGCCAATACCGGCGAACAGCTGGTGCGGGCGGCCAAGATCCAGACCAACAAATGGTATTGCTTCGTGGTGCGCGCCGACTGGTCGTACAAGCCGGGCATTGGTTCCACCAAGATCTGGATGAATGGCAATGTCGCGTATGAATCAAAGAATGCGTACAACGCGTATGAAACCTGGCTGGGCAATTACCCGAAAGTGGGCCTGTACCTGCCGGGCACTATGCAAGTGACTACGCGCACCTTGTATACGGACTTCATCTACGTTGGGGGCACCGCCAGCACCTATGAACAGATGGCTGCCGCCACGCCGTGCGGCACCTCGGTGCAGGCCACGCCTGCCGTGATCAAGTAAATCTCCAGGCTTCAACGCTATCCAGTTGTTTTGACGGCCCGGTCGAGTTCCCGACCGGGCCGTTTTTCATTCAAAAAGTATTCACGCAACCCGTTCCAACCGTGCGCCGCAATAGTTAATAAAAAATCAAAATAGTATTTTTGATTATTTATTGATGGGGACCTATGGGGACTAAGCACCGCAGTCTATCAAGGCAAATTCTATGGATGGCGCTAGCGGTTGTAGGTCCATCCGCGTTGGCGCAAGTCGATGACACAGTGGGCGGACGCCTGTGCGATGAAAGCGGCTTTTGTCAATCCATCGGCAGTAAATATGGACTGCGCCAAATTCCGGCGCCAGCGCCACAGCCTGTCCTGATAGCCGACCCCTACAATGCCACCAGCAGGCGCAAGTTCATGTCATTTGACTTGACCCCGCAGCTAAACGTGAAGAGCACCAACATGGCCTATCCGTACAATGAAAGTGCAACGGAAACCAAAAATGGTGGTGAGCGCTGGTATGCATTAAGTTTTGCGCTGCCGCCATCATGGCCGCTTGATTCGACGACGCCGGTCACCGTTGCCAGTATCGATGTGGGATTGGTGAGCGCTGGCCTGGCGCCGCCACTGGCTATTGTCGTCAAAGGGCGCGACATCTTGCTGGACATGCATTTCGAACAGGCCACGCCAGACACGGCTACCAGCAGCCGCAAGATTCCGGTAGTGCTTGATCAAGTACGGCGCGATACCTGGTATTGCTTCGTTATACATGCCAATTGGTCCAGCACGCTCAATAGCGGTGCATTGATGGTATGGAATAACCATGAGCTCGTTTATCAGACCACGCGTTTGCACAACAGCTACAAACCACAATACTTGAACGTGCCCTTTGTCGGCTTGAGCGTACCCGAGAAGAACGATGCGCTTCCCAGGAAAATTTATACCGACGTGATTTGGCTTGGTAAGCCGGGCGCGACGACCACCCATAAGCAGATGCGCGATGCCACGCCATGCCTGTAATTTCGACTACCGGAGCTTGCCGATGAAAGCGTTATGGATGGCCTTATTCTTTTCCACGTCCTGTGGTGCACAAACACTGAATTGTTCCCCTCCCTGGCCAGCGGGACCATATGGATTGCACCCGGGCTTCGGTGGCGACACGGTCGGCACTAGTGTAACCGCGTTGGAGGGAACCGCCACTGCGCAAGTTTGCAAGCGTTTCCTGATGGAGCCAGGAATGCGCCAATTCGGTTATTTTTACGCTTTGGAGCAGGATGGGAATGCGTTGAAGTCCGGTGTGATGTCGAAAGTGTCGCCCTCGGGGAGCCCGGATGAGTCGACTTTCGATCTCAGATGGAAGTTCGAACCCAGCAGTGGAATCCCGTCTACCTTGAATCCTCGCGTGGAAATCGTGCCATCGATGGAATACATGCCATCCGGTGTCCGCTGGTATGCGGTCAGCGTTTACTTGCCTGCCGACTGGACCAGCGTGTCAGCCACGTCCCTGTTCCAATTGCATACCAAGCAGCGTACGCTGCCTGGAACGCAGACGCGGCCGGCGATCACTGTGCCGCCGCCCATGGCATTCATCGCTGACGGCACGAAATTGAAATTGCACTTGCGCTCCAGTACACGTGACGTCACGGGGGAGGATGTGCCGACCAGTACCAACGTGGAAGAGCAAAACATCACGTTAGGTACCCTTGAGACACAGCGGTGGTACTGCGTCATTGTGCGGGCGGACTGGCAGTCGGCGGTAGGCACCGGCAATTTCGCGGTCTGGTTGAATGGCAAGTTGCGTTATGAAGCACGTAATGTGCACAACCATTATGTCAACGCCGAGTCTTATCCCAAGGCGGGTTTTTATATGCCCGGTACGCGTTCCGACACTTCCCAGCACATTTACGTTACTGCCATCCATATCGGGGATACCAAGGCCGATTACAGGCTGATGGAAGGCAAGACCAAGTGTGAGCCCAGCCCTGTGGATCAGGATTGGCAGACGACCGAGTAATCCTATCGCGCGTCACGGATGACTTTGAATTGGTATGATCGGGATTATTTTTATGACATTGTTGCTTAGGCGACATTAAGTTCCGACATGCTCACCTCCAACCGCAGCGGGCCCTGGGCCGGCGTCCTGCTGTCCGTGCTGATCTTTGCCACGGCATCGTTTTTTGGCTTGCTGCTGGGCGCCGAGATGCACATCCTCGTCGTGCTGTTCATGATGGCGCTGCTGGCCCTGCCCATGATGTACCTGGCGCTGTATGGCTTTGAAGACCGTACCGGCTGGCTGATCGCCTGTGGCTTCAGCCTGATGTTCGTCGCGCAAATCCTGCAGAGCAAGGGCATTCCGATCGGCTATGCCATGGAATTCATGGTGTTCGTGTTCATGCTGTCGTCGCTGCGCCAGCTGTTGCGGGTGGCGCGCGACGATGCCGCGCTGCGCTGGATGCTGGTGCTGTTCGCCGGTTACCTGGCGCTGCTGCTGCTCAGTACGGTGCTGGGCCGTTCGCGCCCGCGCGCCGCCTTGTGGCAATTGCAGTACACGCTGAAATTGCCGCTGATGTTCACACTGGGCATGTTGATCGTCCATGGCGAACGCACCGCGGCCACGCTGCGCGGCGTGGTGAAGTGGTCGTGGCTGTTTTTCCTGCCGTTCCTGGCGCTGGAAATCGCCGCGCCCGGCCTGTTCGTCAAGGTGCTCGGCTATACCTCGGACATGCACGTCAATCCGGTGCTGGGCATGGGCGGCCGCCTGCGGGGGCCGTTTTCCCACTCCGGCTACATGGCGCTGATGTGCGGCCTGCTGGGCGCCACGGCCGTGGTGCAATGGATGAACGGGCGTGGGCGCAACTGGCTGGCGCTGGCCGGCGTCTATACGCTGATGGTGGTCGCCACCGGACAGCGCCAGGAACTGGCGTCGCTGCTGCTGGTGTACGTGCTGTTCTTCACCATCGCGGCGCGCCACCACATGAGCTGGCTGTTGTTTGGCGCTGTGCTGGGCGTGGCCGTGCTGGGCGTGGCGTCGCTGTACCTGGAACGCAATCCGTTCCAGGACTTGCTGCTGCAATGGAGCGGGCGCAGCACGCAGCTGTCCGAGCGCGCCATCCTGACGCAGCAGGGCCTGGCCGTGGCCGACAAATATTTCCCGCTGGGCGCTGGCCTGGGCACCTATGGCAGCGCAGGGGCGCAAAAGTTCGACCTGAGCCTGTTCGTCGACATGGGGTTCAACCGCTACTGGTGGTTCCGCCAGGGCATGTTCATCGTCGATACGTACTGGCCCAGCGTGATTGCCGAAGGCGGCTATTTCGCCGGCGCCCTGCTGATGCTGCTGTTCGCGCTGATGTGGGCGGTGCTGTACCGCCGCACCACGCAGGCGCAGGGGGAAACCCGCGCCATCCTGCTGGTGGCGCTGGCGGCGCTGACCCTGGTGCTGGCCAATTCGCCGACGTCGGCCGTGATCAGCGACCCGCGCGGCGTGTTCGTGTTCTGGCTGCTGGCCGGTTGCGCATGGCGCGCCGCCGTGGCCCGCCCGGCCGCCGCATCTGTTGTCAATCGTGCTACAACTACTGACGCAAAGGAGCATAATGCCCCTGCGGACCTCAGCTATGCATTCCGTCCGCACCTTCCATCCGCCTCGACCAATTGAGACTCCAATGACTGCTATGCCTTACCGGCCGGCCCCGGTGGACCAGGTCCGCCTGAAGGCCAGCCTGCCTGAATGGCTGCCTATCCTGCTCGGCATGCTGGCCATGTATGTGCCGACGTTTTACGACTTGCTGCATGGCGCCTGGGCCACGGAAGAACAGGCCCACGGCCCCATCATCCTGGCCCTGTCGCTGTGGCTGCTGTGGCGCCAATGGCCCGCGATGCTCGACGCATCGGCGAACGGCCGCGCTTCTCCGCTGGCCGGCTGGCCGCTGATGCTGCTGGCCCTGGCGCTGTACGTGCTGGGACGCTCGCAACAGATCCTCGCGTTTGAACTGGGTTCGTTCATCCTGGTCGGCATGGCGCTGCTGCTGATCAAGCGCGGCGCGCGCGCGCTGGCGGTGCTGTGGTTCCCGTTCTTCTTCATGATGTTCATGGTGCCGCTGCCCGGTTCCGTGGTCAGCGCGCTGACCATGCCGATGAAAATGGCGGTATCGTACGTCACCGAACAATTGCTGTTCCTGGCGGGCTACCCGATCAGCCGCAATGGCGTGATCCTGCAGATCGGCCAATACCAGTTGCTGGTGGCCGACGCGTGCGCAGGATTGCAGACCCTGCTGACGCTGGAAGCGCTGGGCCTGTTTTACCTGAACGTGGTGCGCCACACGTCCGCCTTCCGCAACGTCTGGCTGGCGCTGCTGATCATTCCGATTTCCTTCAGTTCCAACGTGATCCGCGTCATCACGCTGACACTGGTCACGTATTACCTGGGCGATGCGGCGGGGCAGGGATTCCTGCACGGCTTTGCCGGCATGGTGCTGTTCATCACGGCGCTGCTGCTGATCCTGGGCGCCGATACGTTGCTGCAGTGGATCGTGCGCCGGCGCAAGGAGGCTACCGCATGAAAACCTCGATTATTGTCAGCGGCGTGCTGTGCGCGCTGATGGTGTCGGCCGGTGCGCTGTCGCACCACCTGACACCGACCACCAAGCTGGCCGACCACAGCGCCCGCTTCGCGCTGGAAGACATCATTCCGCGCCAGTTCGGCGACTGGGCCGTGGACAGCAGCGTGGCGCCGCTGCAGGTGGATCCGGCTACCCAGGCCAAGCTGGATAAGATTTACAACCAGACGCTGTCGCGCACCTACATCGATGGCCAGGGCCGCCGCGTCATGCTGTCGCTGGCCTATGGCGGCGACCAGAGCGACGCCATGGCGGTGCACAAGCCCGAAGTGTGCTACACCGCGCAGGGCTTCGAAGTGAGCCGCCAGCGCGACGACGACATGACCACGCAATACGGCGCCTTGCCCGTCAAGCGCCTGTACGCGGTCAGCGGCATGCGCCATGAACCGATCACGTACTGGATCACCGTGGGCGACCGCGCGATCCGCCCCGGCATGCAGCAAAAGTTGCAGCAGTTGCGCTATGGCTTGAGCGGCACGGTGCCGGACGGCATGCTGGTGCGGGTATCGACCATCGGCGGCGACCTCAACGCCGAATACCAGGTGCAGGACCAGTTTATCAACGAGATGCTGCATGCGTTGCATGGCAAGGACCGGGTGCGCCTGGTCGGCGTGCCGGTGCAGCCGACCCAGGGGTAATTGTGCGAATTTTGTATTTGAGCAGGGAACCGCATCCCAGTTTCCGTCCCGATATCGCGACCTTGTTTGGCCGCTGCCTGCCGCGCCATGGCGTCACCAGCGACATGGTGGCGCTGCATGACGGCACCGATATCCGCTGGCCGGCCGGCCGCGCGCTGATCCGGCGCGGCCACGGCAAGCTGGGCAAGCTGATGGCGCGCTGGCGCGTGGCGCTGGACCTGTTTCCACTGGCGCGCCAGCCCGACTATGACGCGGTGCAGGTGCGCGACCGCATCCTGGGTGCGCTGATCGGACTGCTGGCGGCGCGCCGCGCCGGCCTGCCGTTCTTTTACTGGATGTCGTTGCCGTTTCCCGACGCATGGCAAGACCTGGGCCGCGGCGCCGAAGCCAACAATGCCTCGTGGCTGGGCCGCCTGCGCTGGCAATGGCGCGGCAACCTGGCCGCGCTGATCCTGTACCGCATCGTGCTGCCGCGCGCCGACCATATCTTCGTGCAAAGCGCGGCCATGCGCACGCTGTTGGCCGGCAAGGGCTTGCCGGCCGATAAGATGACGCCGGTGCCGATGGGCGTGGCGCTGCCGGAAGCTTTGGACGCCATCGAGCCGGCCGACGACCCGCGCTTCAAGGGCCGCAAGGTGCTGGTTTACCTGGGCGCGCTGGAACGCATGCGCCATCCCGAAGTCATGATCGAAGCGATGGCCACCATCAAGCGCGAGCATCCCGATGCCCTGCTGGTGCTGGTGGGCGATTCGCAAAACCCCGGCGAACGGGCCTGGCTGGAAAGCGAGATCGACCGCCACGGCGTACGCGAACATGCG
Source organism: uncultured Pseudoduganella sp. (assembly GCA_966211685.1). Classification (GTDB taxonomy): domain Bacteria; phylum Pseudomonadota; class Gammaproteobacteria; order Burkholderiales; family Burkholderiaceae_D; genus Rugamonas. Next base: position 17,514 of record CBIHOX010000053.1, on the reverse strand, counting down.
CTGATCACCGGCTGGATGGCGCCGCAGCAGGCGTGGCGCTACCTGCGCGCCGCCAGCATCGGCCTGTCGCCATTCCCGCGCAGCCGCACGCTCGAAGTTGCCTCGCCGACCAAGGTGTGCGAATACCTCGCGTACGGCGTGCCGGTGGTGGCCAACGACCAGCCGGACCAGGCCGCGCTGCTGGAGCAGACCGGCGGCGGCTTGTGCGTGCCGCTGACCGCGCAAGGCTTTGCGCAGGGCGTTTGCACCCTGCTGGCCGACCCGGCCCGTGCGCAAGCCATGGCCGAACAGGGCAGGGCGCGCATCGGGCAATTGCGCAGCTACGACGTGCTGGCAGAGCAGCTGGCGGCGCAATACCGCCGCCTGCTGGGACGCGGCGCCGGCGGCGCGCCGGCACACGGCCATGCCGCCCAGGGCGCGGCGGAAAGCGCGACCCCATGAGCAGCAGCAACACACCTGGCGGCCCGGGCGCTCCGCAGCCGCATGGCGGCCAGGACAGCGGCGCCGGCCGTGGCGGCAGCCCCGCCACCCAGGACAGCCGGCTGAATGACGCCGGCCATGCCGGCATCCCGGGCGCACACGGCGGCCAGCACGGTGGTGCAGGACAGGGCGGCGGTGCCGCCGCACATGGCGGCCAGGATGGCGGCCACGACAGCCCCACAGGCAAGCGCGCCGATCCTGCCGGCGGGCCCGGCGGTCCGCGCCATCCGTATGGCGGCAAGGCCGTCAAGTCCAGCCTGGCGGCATTCCTGGCCGGGCGCGGCGCGTCCGCGCTGCTGACGTTCACCGCCTTTGCCATGGCGGCGCGCCTGCTGCCGCTGGCCGAATATGGCCGTTATGCGGCCGCGCTGGCGCTGATGGAACTGGCGCTGGCGCTGTCCACGGGCGGACTGGACTGGGTGTCGTCGCGCGTGCTGCCGGAAGCGCGCATGCATGCGGGCGGGCGCGCCACGGTGCGGCTGCTGTTGCGCCTGGCGTCGCTGCAGGGCGCGCTGGTGCTGGGCACGGCCGCGCTGGTGGGCCTGGGCGCGCCGCTGCTGGCGGCCATGCTGGGCATGCCGGAAGCGCAGCAGGCGTTCCGGCTGGCCGGCCTGCTGGTGGCGGTGGAAGGCATCGGCCGCCTGTCGCGCGACCAGATGCTGGGACTGCTGATGGAACAGCGCTACGGCCAGATCGCGCAAGTGGTGCGCGCCGGCACGCTGGTGCTGCAATTGTGGGTCGTGCTGCACGAGGGGGCCGCGCTGGACGCGGGCGCCATGCTGTGGCTGGAAATTACCGCCGGCGCGTGCGCGCTGGTGGTGGGCAGCGGATTCCTGGCGCTGTGCCTGTGGCGCTTGCGCACGCTGCCGGCCGCGCAGCCCGGCTGGCAGCCGCCGCCGCGCGACGTGCTGGCCAGGCTGGCCTGGCACAACTTCGCCAGCTACCTGCTGGCGCTGATGTATGGCCCGCAAGTCATCACCATGCTGGTGGCGCGCGTGCTGGGGGCGGAAGCCGTGGCGGTGTATGGCTTTGCACGCGCCTTTGCCGACCAGGTGCGGCGCTACCTGCCGACCGACCTGCTGCAAAGCGTGGTGCGGCCGGCCCTGATCGCGTATTACGCGAGCGGCAACAGCTTTGCCGAACTCAGTGTCCGGCTGGGCTTGTGGCTGAAAAGTTCGCTGATGACCTTGTTCCCGCTGCTGGTGCTGTTCACGGCGTTCGGCGAACAGGGCATGGCGGTGATCGGCGGGACGCGCTATGCGCACGCATGGCCGGTGGTGGTGCTGCTGCTGTGCGGCGCGGCCACCATGGCATGCCGCCGTGTGCTGGAACTGGGCTGCAACACGGTGTTGCAGTCCGATATCTGTGTGCGCGCCACGGTGGCGCTGCTGGCCACGCCGCCGCTGATCGCGCTGGTGCTGGTCGCCACCGGCGCCTTGCTGCCGGCGGTGGCGCTGGCGGTGGCGGCCGAATGCATCTTTTGCTGGCGCGTGATACGGGGTTTGAAACAACGGGGTTATATGGGACATTGGGATGTATCGGGCGGCGTGCGGCTGCTGCTGGCGTGGGGTGCGTCGAGCGCGCTGCTGCTGGCGGCGCAGCGCGCCATGGAATTCACGGCGCCGATGGCGATCGTGGCGGTGGCGCTGGTCTCGGCCGCGGCATTGCGCGCGGCCGTGCCGCTCAGCGCCGATGAAGGCAAATTGATCGCAGGCTGGAACGGCCGCCTGGCGCGGCTGGTCGGCAGCAGGAGGGTGGCGGCATGATGGTGGTCCGGATCTATCGCATCGCGCACTGGCTGCACCGGCGCCGCGTGCCGCTGCTGCCGTTCCTGCTGAAAAGCGTGAACCGCATCTTGTTTGCCGTGGTGTTGCCGCCGTCGGCCATCGTCGGGCGCAACGTGCTGTTCAGTTATGAAGGCCTGGGCACCATCATCCACAAGCGCGCCGTGATCGGCGACGACGCCGTGATCGGCGCCGGCGTCACCATCGGCGGGCGTTCCGGCAGCACCGGCGTGCCGCGCATCGGCAAGGGCGCCTTCATCGGCGGCGGCGCGAAAGTGATCGGCGACATCCGCATCGGCGATTACGCCTCGATCGGCGCCAATGCCGTGGTGATGGAAGACGTGCCGGATTATGGCGTGGCGGTCGGCATCCCGGCGCGCGTGGTGCGCATCAACCAGCCGGCCGACCTGCCGAATTACCGCGCGTTCCAGGAGCCGTCATGACGGGGCAGGTCATGGCGGGGCGGGTGGTGATGGTCGGCACTTCGCTGGCGTCGCCCGGCGGCATGACGTCGGTGGTGCGCATGTACCGCGACATGGGTCTGTTCGACGCCTGGAACGTGCATTACATCGCGTCCTACGTCAAACCCGGCAAGTTCACGCAATTGCGCGTGATGGCGGGCGCGCTGGCGTCGTTCCTGTGGCTGCTGGTGCGCGGCCAGGTCAGCCTGCTGCACGTGCATTCGGCCTCGCGCGGCAGTTTCTGGCGCAAGTCGGTGTTCTGCGCGCTGGCGCGGCTGTTCGGCGTGCCCTACGTATTTCATTTGCACAGTGGCGAATTCCCCGTGTTTTATGAAAAGGAATGCGGTCCCCGCGCACAGCGCTGGGTGCGCCGCACGCTGGAAGGCGCGCAGGCGCTGGTGGCGCTGACCGGCCAGTGGCAGGCGGCGCTGCAGCGCATCGCGCCCGGCGCGGCCGTCACGGTGCTGGGCAACCCGGTCAAGGTGCCGGCCGCGCTGCCGCCCGCGCACGGCGCCACGCCGCCGCAACTGCTGTTCCTGGGCCGCCTGCGCGACAAGAAAGGCGTGTACGACATCGTGCGCGCCATGCCGGCCGTGCTGGCGCGCTATCCAGGCGCGGTGTTCACGCTGGCCGGCGACGGCGATTTGGACGGCACGGCGCGGCTGGCCAGGGAATTGCACGTCGAACATGCGCTGCGCCTGCCCGGCTGGGTCGACGGCGCGGCCAAGGATGCGCTGGTGGCGCAGGCAACCATGCTGTTGCTGCCCTCGTATTTCGAAGGCTTGCCGGTGTGCGTGCTGGAAGCCATGGCCGACGGCGTGCCCGTGGTGGCCAGCGCGGTGGGCGGCATTCCCGAAGCGCTGGACCATGGCCGCTGCGGCTTGCTGCACGCCCCGGGCGATGCCGGCGCGATGGCAGGCGCCATCCTGGCGCTGCTGGACGATGCGGCGCGGCGCGGCGCGCTGCGGGAAGCCGCGTTCAGCCGCGCGCAACATCTTTATTCCCCGGACGCCGTGCGCGCCGCCATCGATGCGCTGTATGGCGATGTGCTGGCGTACAAGCGCGGGGAGGCAAGGACTGTGCGGTAACGAACATTTGATTTTAGTCAACAATGGTAAATTGCTCGCATTGAGCAGCAGATGAGGTACGCAATGGTGAAGAAGGTATTGGCGGTCGCCTCCGGCGGCGGCCACTGGGTGCAATTGCTTCGGCTGCGCCCGGCATTTGAAGGGCAGGACGTCGCTTACGTGACGGTGCAGCCCAGCTATGCCAGCCAGGTGCCCGGATCGCGCTTTTACGCGGTCACGGACGCGACCCGCTGGAGCCGCTGGGACCTGGTGAAAATGATGTGCCAGGTCAGCTGGATCGTGCTGCGTGAACGGCCGGACGTGGTGATCACGACGGGGGCGGCGCCCGGCGTCGTGGCATTGCGCATGGGAAAGTTTCTTGGCGCAAAAACTATTTGGCTCGACAGTATCGCCAATGTCGAACACATTTCCATGTCGGGTGAAAAAGTGCGCGGCTTCACGGACTTGTGGCTGACACAGTGGCCACACCTGGCCGGCAAGGATGGCCCGGCGTGCCACGGGAGCGTGCTGTGACGATGATTTTTGTAACCGTCGGGTCGCAAATGCCGTTCGACCGGCTGGTCACGGCGATCGACCTGTGGGTGGAAAGCGCCAAACCGGACGCCGACGTCTTTGCGCAAATCGGCGACAGCCAGTACCGGCCGCGCGCCATGCGCTATACCAAGGCGCTGTCGCCGGCGGAATTTTCCCAGACCGTGGCGCAGGCGGACGTGATCGTGGCGCACGCCGGCATGGGCTCGGTGCTGACCGGCATGGAATTGGGCAAGCCGCTGGTGCTGATGCCGCGCCGCGGCGACTTGCAGGAAACCCGCAACGACCACCAGATCGCCACTGCGCACTGGCTGGCGCAGCGGCCCGGCATTTTCGTGGCCGAAGGGGAGGCGGAATTGCCGGCCGCGCTGGCGGCCGCGATGGCGGCGTCGCGCGGCAGCGCGGCAATTTCACCATATGCATCGCCGGACTTGCTCGCGGCGGTCAGGCAGTTTATTGTGCACGTGCCCTAAAAAAATACTGCAAAAACGCAAATTATTGGTATGTCACGTGCACTACATATGGTTCACGTACACTGAATTGCGCCGTGCAATGATATTATTCAAACTTCAATACTAATTTACAGGATGTCATCTATGTCTACTATTGCGGTCATCGGCCTCGGCTATGTTGGTTTGCCTCTGGTGATTGAGTTCGGCAAGCATACCCGCACCATCGGTTTCGACATTGCCCAGTCCAAGGTCGACGCATGCCTGCGCGGCACGGACCCATCGCGCGAGCTGACCGATGAAGAAGTGCAGGCTGCCAAGTTTGCTGAATATACTTCCGACCCGGCCAAGCTGGGCGAAGCGGACATGATTATCGTGGCCGTGCCGACCCCGGTCGACAATGCCCACAACCCGGATTTCACCCCGCTGATCGGCGCCAGCCGCAGCGTCGGCAAGCACATGAAGCAAGGCGCCACGGTGGTCTATGAATCGACCGTGTACCCGGGCGCGACCGAAGAAGTCTGCATCCCGGTGCTGGAAAAGGAATCCGGCATGAAGTGGAAGGAAGGCTTCTTCGTCGGTTACTCGCCGGAGCGCATCAACCCGGGCGACAAGGAACACACCCTGACCACGATCTTGAAGGTGGTATCGGGCGATACGCCGGAAACGCTGGAAAAAGTCGCGAAAATGTACGAGCTGATCGTCAAGCCGGGCGTGCACCGCACGTCGTCGATCAAGGCGGCGGAAGCGTGCAAGGTGATTGAAAACACCCAGCGCGACCTGAATATCGCCCTGATGAATGAACTGGCCATCCTGTTCGGCAAGATCGGCATCGATACCGCCGAAGTGCTGAAAGCCGCCGGCACCAAGTGGAACTTCCTGAAGTTCTCGCCTGGCCTGGTGGGCGGCCACTGCATCGGCGTGGATCCGTACTACCTGACCCACAAGGCGGAGCAGCTGGGCTACAACCCGCAAGTGATCCTGGCCGGCCGCCGCATCAACGACGGCATGGCGAAATACGTGGCCGAACAGACCGTCAAGCAGATGATTGCCGCCGGCAGCTACATCAAGGGCGCGAAAGTCAACGTGCTGGGCCTGACCTTCAAGGAAAACTGCGCCGACCTGCGCAATTCCAAGGTGGCCGACGTGATCAACGAACTGAAAGCGTATGGCGTGGAAGTGTTCGTGCACGACCCGTATGCCGATCCGGAAGAAGCCAAGCATGAATACGGCGTGGAATTGACCGCGTTCGACGACTTGCCGCGCGCCGACGCCATCGTGGCGGCCGTGCCGCACAAATCGCTGCTGGCGCTGTCGGCGGAAGATTATGCGCGCAAGCTGGTCAAGGGCGGCTGCTTCATCGACATCAAATCGGTGCACAACGAAGCGGCGCTGCGCGCCGCCGGCCTGTGCGTCTGGCGCATGTAAGGAGGTGACCGCATGAAGATCCTGGTCACTGGCGGCATGGGGTTCATCGGCTCGCATACCTGCGTGGAATTGCTGGCGGAAGGGCATGACGTGGTCGTGCTCGACAACCTGTCGAACGCCGACATCTCGGTCTACGAGCGGGTGCGGCGCATTGCCGGCCGTCCCTACGCATTCGTGCAAGCCGACCTGCGTGACCGGGAAGCATTGCGGTCGCTGTTCCGCGAACACAGCATCGATGCGGTGATCCACTTCGCCGGCCTGAAGGCGGTCGGCGAATCCGTGCAAAAGCCGCTCGAATATTACGACAACAACGTGGCGGGCAGCCTGGTGCTGTTCGAGACCATGGCCGAAGCCGGCTGCAAGACGCTGGTCTTCAGTTCGTCGGCCACCGTGTACGGCGATCCGGCCTCGGTGCCGATCCGCGAGGATTTCCCGCTGTCGGCCACCAATCCATATGGCCGCAGCAAGTTGATGATCGAAGAAATCCTGCGCGACCTGGGCCGCTCCGACCCGTCGTGGAAGGTGGCGCTGCTGCGCTATTTCAATCCGGTCGGCGCGCATGAAAGCGGCTTGATCGGTGAAGCGCCGAACGGCATCCCGAACAACCTGATGCCGTACGTGGCGCAGGTGGCATCGGGCCAGCGCGAATGCCTGAACGTGTTCGGCGACGATTATCCGACCCCGGACGGCACCGGCGTGCGCGATTATATCCACGTGGTCGATCTTGCGATCGGTCACCTGCGCGCGTTATCCAAGCTGGCGACAGTAAATGGCGTGCATGCCTACAATCTGGGGACCGGGCGCGGCAACAGCGTGCTGGAAATGGTGCGCGCCTTCGAGCAAGCGAGCGGGCGCCCTGTTCCCTACCGTATTGCCCCGCGCCGCGATGGCGACATCGCCGCCTGTTATGCCGACACCAGCTACGCCGAGCGTGAGCTGAACTGGAAGGCGGAACGCGGCATCGCGCAGATGTGCGCCGATGCCTGGCGCTGGCAAAGCTCCTCCCGCTGAGAGGCCTCGATCCGGCCGCGGCGGTTGGCAAGCACGCCCGGCCCGATTGATCACACCTCAAGGAGCACACAATGAAAGCGATGATACTGGCCGCAGGTAAGGGTACGCGCGTCCGTCCCCTGACTTACGATTTGCCAAAACCGATGATCCCGATACTGGGCAAGCCCGTCATGGCTTACCTGGTGGAGCACCTGGCCCGGTACGGCATCACGGAGATCATGGTCAACGTGAGCTACCTTCACGAAAAGATCGAAGAGTATTTCGGCGAAGGCCACCAGTTCGGGGTCCAGATCGGCTATTCATTCGAAGGCTATACCAACAATGAAGGCGAAGTCGTGCCGGAGCCGCTGGGTTCGGCGGGCGGCATGCGCAAGATCCAGGACTTCGGCGGATTTTTCGATGAAACCACGATCGTGCTGTGCGGCGACGCCATCATCGACCTCGACATCAAGTCCGCGCTGTTCGAACACCGCCGCAAGGGCGCGCTGGCAACCGTCATCACGCGCGAAGTGCCGTGGGACAAAGTATCGTCGTATGGCGTGGTGGTAACCGACAGCGAAGGCCGCATCAAGGCGTTCCAGGAAAAGCCGTCGCGTGAAAACGCGCTGTCGAACCTGGCCTCGACCGGTATCTACATTTTCGAGCCGGAAGTGCTGGACCTGATTCCCAACGACCGCGCGTTCGACATCGGTTCCGAACTGTTCCCGCTGCTGGTGGAAAAAGGCTTGCCGTTCTATGCGCAGGCGCGCAAGTTCGACTGGATCGATATCGGCAGCGTCAAGGATTACTGGGAAGTGCTGCAAAGCGTGCTGCTGGGCGACGTCGCCAACATGAAGGTGCCGGGCCTGCAGGTGGACGATGGCCTGTGGGTGGGCCTCAACACCAGCATCGACTGGAGCAACGGCACCCGCATCGAAGGCCCGGTGTACCTGGGGTCCGGCGTCAAGGTCGACGCCGGCGCCTGCATCATCGGCCCGAGCTGGATCGGCCATGGCAGCCATATCTGCGCCGGCGCCGAAGTGGTGAAGAGCGTGTTGTTCGAATATACTCGTGTGTTACCGGACGTTACGCTGGAAGAATTAATTGTCTTTAAAGACTATAGTGTCGACCGCGCCGGCGAAATGAAACATATTTCGCAGTACGAGCAGGATGAGTGGGCCAATGCCCGCGACCGCCGCCGACACCGCCGGCAGGAAGAAGAAATGTCTCTCAAATTGGAACACGCTTAATAATGAAAATTTACCCCATCATCCTGTCCGGCGGCGCTGGCACCCGTTTGTGGCCATTGTCGCGGGCTGTGTTGCCGAAGCAGTTGCTGCCGCTCGTCACTGAAAAAACCATGCTGCAGGAAACCGCGTCGCGCGTGGCCGGCGTGCCGGACATGCAGGCGCCGCTGATCGTCTGCGGGAATGACCACCGCTTCCTGGTGGCCGAGCAGATGCGCGAAGCCGGCATCAAGCCGCTGGCGATCCTGCTGGAACCGGTGGGGCGCAATACCGCGCCCGCGGTGGCGGCGGCGGCCAACTATGTGAAGGCCATCGACGCGGACGCGATGATGCTGGTGCTGCCGGCCGACCACGTGATCAACGACGTGCCGGCGTTCCACGCCGCCGTCGGGCGCGCGGCCGGGCTGGCGCGCGAAGGCGCGCTGGCCACCTTCGGCATCGTGCCGACGGCGCCGGAAACGGGGTATGGCTATATCAAGAGCGGCAGCCTGGTGAAGGGCCCGGCCGGCGACGGCTATGAGGTCGAGCGCTTCGTGGAAAAACCGGACCGCGCCACGGCGGAAACCTTCCTCAAGGCCGGCACGTATTTCTGGAACAGCGGCATGTTCCTGTTCCGCGCCGACGCCTACCTGCGTGAGCTGGAACAATATGCGCCGGAGATGGCGAAAGCCGCCGCCGCGGCCGTGCAGAACGATTACAGCGACCTCGATTTCTGCCGTCTCGATGAAGCGGCGTTCACGTCCAGCCCGTCCGATTCGATCGACTACGCGGTGATGGAAAAGACCAGGCATGCGGTGGTGGTGCCGTCCGATATCGGTTGGAGCGACGTTGGTTCGTGGTCGGCGCTGCACGACGTGCAGCCGAAGGACGCCAATGACAACGTCACGCGCGGCGACGTCTACCTCGATGGCGTGACCGGTTCGCTGGTACGCGCCGAGTCGCGCATCGTGGCCGTGGTCGGCGTCAAGGACGTGGTGGTGGTGGAGACCAACGACGCCGTGCTGGTGGCGCACAAGGACCAGGTGCAGCGCGTCAAGCAGATCGTCGACCATTTGAAATCGCAGGACCGCACCGAACACCTGATGCACCGTAAAGTGTTCCGTCCATGGGGCAGCTACGAAGGTATCGACGTGGGCGACCGCTTCCAGGTCAAGCGCATCATCGTCAACCCGGGCGGCAAACTGTCGCTGCAGATGCACCACCACCGCGCCGAACACTGGGTCGTGGTGTCGGGCACGGCGCGCGTGACCTGCGGCGATGAAGTCAAACTGTTGACGGAAAACGAATCCACCTACATCCCGATCGGCATGAACCACCGCCTGGAAAACCCGGGCAAGGTGCCGCTGCACTTGATCGAAGTACAGTCCGGCAGCTACCTGGGCGAAGACGACATCGTGCGTTTCGAGGATGTCTATCAGCGCACCTGAGTATGGCAGGCCCGCGGTCTGCGGGCCTGAATACAGCCGGCCTCGGTACAGCTGGCCTCGCTACGACCGGCGTGGGTACAGCGTGCCTCAGCATTGCCGGCCTCATTACAGCCGGCCTCAGTGCAGCCCGCATCTATTGGCCAGGGCGGCGCTGTGCGCGCTGCTGGCCGCGCCGGGCCTGGCCCCGGCCCAGCGCATTCCCACGGCGCTGCAACCGCGGCAACTGGCCGTGGTCGTCAATGACGACGATGCCGACAGCGTGGCCGTCGGCGCGCTGTACCGCGACAAGCACGCCATCCCGCCGGACAACGTCATTCACGTGCGCATACCCGGCAAGCCGCGCAAGCTCGATCCCGAGCAATTTTCCAGCCTGAAGCAAGCCATCGACCGCCAGCTGCCGCCATCGGTGCAGGCCGTGCTGATGGCGTGGACCGCGCCCTATGCGGTGCAATGCCAGGGCATCACGGCGGCCTATACGCTGGGCTTCGATCCCGCGCTGTGCAGCAAGCCTTGCGGTCCCGGCAAACCCAGCCCGTATTTCAATGCGCCGTCGCGCCAGCCGTATACCGACCATGGTTTGCGCATTGCGATGCTGTTGCCGGCGTCGGACCGCGCACTGGCGGCTGCCGTGATCGACCGTGGCGTGGCGGCGGCGCGCCCGGCAAAGGCCGGCGCGTATTACGTGGTCACGCCGGATGCGGCGCGCAACAGCCGCGCCCCGTTTTTCCCGCGTCCCGGGGTATTGAAGGACAAGGGCCTGGAAATGCACGTGCTCAGCGCCGCCGCGCTGGACAATGTGCAGGACGTGCTGGTGTACCAGATCGGCGCGGCGAAAGTCGACAAGCTCGACACCATCCGTTTCGTGCCGGGCGCGCTGGCCGACCATTTGACGTCCCTGGGTGGCGATTTGCTGGGCTCCACGCAAATGAGCAGCCTGCGCTGGCTGGAAGCCGGCGCCACCGCCAGCTATGGCACGGTCAGCGAACCGTGCAACTATTGGCAAAAGTTCCCCCATCCCGCCGTGCTGCTGTCGCACTACGTGCGCGGCGCCAGCGCCATCGAGGCTTACTGGAAAAGCGTGGCCTGGCCGGCGCAGGGGGTCTTTATCGGCGATCCGCTGGCGGCGCCGTATCGCTGACATGGCGCCCCCGGACGCGCAATCTGTTGTATCCATGCTCACTCCCAACTGAGCACACCCTCTAATTTCATCCTGAAAGCCACTTGCAACCCGCATTCCTGTGTGGTTTTGGCTGCATATTAGTCCGTTCGGATCAATGACGTGTCATTAACTCGTCATGAACTTCTATTAATATGCAAAACACAATAAAAAGTACATTTTGTCAATGTTGGCGCCGCCAGCAGCCGCCCCTCACCACAGGACTACCACATGAAACCACATACCTTGCACGCCGTGCCGGGACGTTTGACCATCATTGCCGCCTTGCTGGCAGGCTTGTCCGTTCCAGCCCATGCCGTTTCCGATAACGTCGTCATCAGCCAGGTCTATGGCGCGGGCGGCAACGGCACCGGCGCCACCGCCGCCGTCCTCAAGCACGATTACATCGAGCTGTTCAACCGCGGCAGCACGCCCGTATCGCTGTCCGGCTGGAGCGTGCAATATGCCTCGTCGACCGGTTCGTCGTGGCAGGTGACGCCGCTGACCAGCGTGACGCTGGAGCCGGGCCAGTATTACCTGGTGCAGGAAGCGGCCGGCGCGGGCGGCACCGCCAGCACGGTGGCGGCGGACAAGGTGGGATCGATCGCCATGGCGGCCGGCGCCGGCAAGGTGGCGCTGGTGTCGTCCACCACTGCGCTGACCGGCACCAACCCGACCGGCGGCACGGTGGTGGACTTGGTCGGTTATGGCTCGGCCAATGCGTATGAAGGCACGGGCGGCACGCCGACCCTGGGCAACCTGCTGTCGGCCTACCGCGCCAACGACGGCTGCACCGATACCGACAACAATGCCGCGGACTTTGCCACGGCCGTGCCGGCGCCGCGCAATACCGTGACGGAAAAGCGCCTGTGTTCGGTGGCGCCGCAAAAACCCATCGTGGCCACCTGCCCGTCGACCCTGGCGCTGGCGCAGGGCTATGCCGGCAGCGTACCGCTGACCGCCACCGACCTCGACGGCATCGTCAATGGCGCCGTGATTTCCGCTGGCGCCGTCAGCGGCATCACGCTCGAGAGCCTGGTTGCCGCGACCGAAGAGGGCGGCACGGCGTCGGTCAACCTGGTGGCCTCCAGTGGCCTGGGCGTGGGCAGCTATCCGGTCACGGTGCAATTCTCCAACAACCAGGGCCAGACCGGCACCTGCTCGCTGACCGTGAAGATTTCCGGCCTGGCGGCCGTGACGAAATCGATTCCGGAAATCCAGGGCCCGGGCGCCACCAGCCCGTACGCCAATACCGTGCAGACCACGGAAGGCGTCGTGACCTTGAAGGTCGGCACCGGTTTCTTCCTGCAGGACGTGAACGGCGACGGCAATCCCGACACCTCGGACGGCGTGTTCGTCTACACCGGCAACACCCCGGCCAACGTGCAGGCCGGCGACAAGGTGCGCGTGACCGGCACCGTGACCGAATACACGCCATCGGGCGCCAGCCGCTCGTACACGGAAATCAAGGACGTGACGGCGGCCGTGGTGATGTCGTCAGGCTATACGGTCACGCCGACCAACGTGGCGCTGGGCGACGACCTTGCCAAGGTCGAAGGCATGTTGGTGAACTTCACGCAGCCGCTGACCATCAACCAGGTGGAATACCTGGGCGACCGCGGTGAAATGACCCTGGCCAACGGCCGCCTGGAAGTGCCCACCAACCGCTACCCGGCGCGTTCCGCGCAAGCCATTGCGCTGGCGGCCGCCAACGCGGCCAACATGATCGTGCTCGACGACGGCATCTTCACCACGCCCACCACGATTCCATACATCGGCCAGGACAATACCGTGCGCGTGGGCGATACCGTGACCGGCCTGGCCGGCGTGATCGACTTCGGCGCCATCGGTGGCGGCGGCGCCGCGTTCAAGCTGCAGCCGGTGCAGGCGCCGCAGGTGTCCCGCACCAATCCGCGCGAAGACGCGCCGGCGCTGGCGCCAGGCAACGTCAAGGTGGCCAGCGCCAACGTGCTGAATTTCTTCACCACGTTCGCCAACGGCACCGACGTCGAAGGCCGCACCGGCCAGGGCTGCAAGATCGGCAATACCACCTCGGCCGGCAACTGCCGCGGCGCCAACAACCTGACGGAATTCATCCGCCAGCGCGACAAGATCGTGGCCAAGCTGAAAGCCATCGACGCCGACGTGGTGGGCCTGATGGAAATCCAGAACAATGGCGAATACGCGGTCACCTACCTGACCAATGCGCTGAACGCCGCCATCGGCGCGCCGGTGTATGCGGTGGTGCCGGCCCCGGCCGCGTCGGGCACCGATGCGATCCGCGTGGCGATGATCTACAAGCCGGCCAAAGTGTCGCTGGTGGGCGGCGCGCTGTCCGACGGCGACGCCATCAACAACCGCGCACCGATGGCGCAAACGTTCGCCGCCGCCAATGGCGAGAAATTCTCCGTCATCGTCAACCACCTGAAGTCCAAGGGCAGCTGCCCGTCGTCGGGCGCGGATGCAGACCAGGGCGACAGCCAGGGATGCTGGAACGCTTACCGTATCCAGCAGGCCCAGCGCCTGGTCAATACCTTCGTGCCGCAAGTGGTGGCGGCCAGCGGCGATCCCGACGTGCTGCTGATCGGCGACATGAATTCGTACGGCATGGAAGACCCGATCGCGGTCATGACCGGCGCCGGTTTCGTCAACCAGCTGGAACGCTTCATCCGCCCGCACGGCATGCCGTATTCGTACGTGTTTGGCAGCAACAGCGGCTACCTGGACCATGCGCTGGCGAGCGCCGCGCTGAGCGCGCAGGTGGCGGGGGCGGCCGAATGGCACGTCAATGCCGATGAACCGACCGTGATCGACTACAACCTGGAATCGAAGCCGCAAGACTTGTACACGGCGCTGCCATACCGCGCATCGGACCATGACCCGGTCGTCATCAGCCTGAACCTGCAACCGAAGTACGTGGACCTGGCCGCCAGCGTCAAGCTGACCCAGTACAACGCCACCTATAACCGCGCCACCGGCAAGTTCGTCGGCTCGGTCAGCGTGACCAACACCAGCGGCGCGGCGCTGACCGGCCCGTTCCAGCTGAAACTCACCGGCCTGACGGCAGGCGTCACGCTCGACAACGCCAGCGGCACCAATGGCGGCGCGCCGTACGTGACGGTCAATACCACGCTGGCTCCAGGCGCGGTGCTGAGCATCCCGCTGACGTTCACGAATCCCGCCAAGGCCGTGATTTCGTATGCGCCGAAGTTTTACCAGGGCACTTTTTGATCATTAATTCAGGACACGCACATGTTTAAGCACATCCACTCCCTCGTACGCCGCGCAACCCTGGCGCTGGCGCTTGCCATGACCAGCGGCCTGGCCGCCGCCGGCGCCATCCACGTCAACGTCGACACGTCCGGTTTCGGCGGCGGCGAAGGTTTCCTGGACTTGCAGATGTCGGCCGGTCCGGGCCCGCTGGTCACGGCGACGATTTCCAACCTGTCCGGTTTCGACACGTCGTCGCTGGTCGACGGCTGGGGTTATACGCTGCAAAACGGCGTCTATACGCTGCGCAGCGACACGGTCAATGACTTGTTCCACTCGGTGCTGTTTGGCGGCGTGCTGGGCTTCGACCTGACGTTTTCCAGCGCCGCCGATCCGCTCAGCCCCGTGTCGACGTTCCTGATTTCCGCGTTCGCCAGCGATGGCGTGACCCCGGTCGGCAACTTCGACCCGGTCACCGGCGCGCTGGCCGGCATCACGTGGACGCCGGCCGCCGCGCCGGGCGGCCAGGGCTCCATCAGCGTCGGCGTATCCGATCCGGCTGCCGTGACCACGGTGCCGGAACCGGGCGTGTGGCTGTTGATGAGCACGGGCATTGCCGGCATCGCGCTGGCGCGCCGCCGCCGCGCAGCCAAGGCGGCCTGAGTAGCCTGTAGCAGCTGGTGTTGTAAAAGCGCACCGTCTGGTGCGCTCGCGAAAACAGTGAAAAACGCACTGCGCTCCGTCAGGGAGGCAGTGCGTTTTCTTTTTGTCATAGAGGACGCGCAGATTTAGACGAAATTTGAATCAAACTTTTATATAAATTGTATTAGTGCTGGCAAGGTTGGGTAATGCATAGTTAAATTCTGCCTTTTTCATCACTGGTGCATCATGCCTGCCCGGATACTTGTATTAGACAGCGACCCTGCAGTCCAAGATCTGATGTCGCTGAACCTGCGCCAGGCCGGCCACGAACCGGCTTGTCTCGCGGATGCTGAAAGCGCACTGCTGCAATTGGAAGACAGCTTGCCCGACCTGCTGTTGCTGGAGTGGGATTTGCCCGGCCAGTCCGGCCTGGCGCTGATCCGCCGTTTGCGCGCATTGCCGCGCACGCGCGACCTGCCGATCATCATGGTCACGGCGCGCCAGGCCGAAGCCGATTGCGTGATGGCGCTCGAATGCGGCGCCGACGACGTCATGACCAAACCCTTCAGGGCCCGCGAATTGCTGGCCCGCATGCACGCGGTGCTGCGCCGGCGCCAGCCGCACGCCGCGCCCGGCGCCGTGCAAATGGCCGGGCTGCGGCTCGATCCCGGCACCCTGCGCGTGACGGCCGGCGAGCGGCACGTGGCGCTGGGCCGCGTGGAATTCCGCCTGCTTAATTTCCTGATGCACCACCCGGAACGCGTGCACAGCCGCGCGCATTTGCTGGACCAGGTATGGGGCCGCCACGTCTACCTCGACGAGCGCACGGTGGACGCCCACGTGGGCCGATTGCGCAGCGCCCTGCAGCCGTCCGGCCACCACGACCACATTGAAACCGTGCGCGGCAGCGGCTACCGCTTCGTCGCGTGGGATGCCTCGTGCGCCGCCTGACTTGAGGGGGCGGCGTGGACTTGCCCGTCATCTTAAGCAAGCTTGAACAGGAATACCTGCTGGCCGCGATCGAAGCCGCGCTGCCGGTCGGACACCCGCGCGACTGGTTCCTGTGGGCACAGGGCCAATTGCAGGCGCTGTTGCCGCACCAGGCGCTGGTGTGCCTGAGGCTTGACGGCGACGGCCACGTGCACGGCCTGCAGTGCGTGCACGGCGCGGTGCTGCCGCCCGCCGCGCTGGCGTGGCTGGCCGGCGAAAGCGCGATGCACGGGCCGCCGGCCCGCCAGGCCGGCGCCGTGCCCGCCACCGGTAGCGGGCGGGCGGCGCACGGACTCCCCGAGCCGCGCGGCGCGCGGACTGGACCTGCCGCGCAGGCGTGGCATGGATATGGCGCCGAAGGTGCTGGAAGTGCCGCAGGTGCTGTGTGCGGCGCCGAATGGGGCCTGGCGGGGCAACTGGCGCGGCTTTGGCAACAGGGCGCGGTGCGGCCCGCCATCCTGGAAGCCGGGCCCGCGCCGGACGCCGCGCCGGGGCGGCTGGCGCCGCTGCTGCTTGCACTACAGGCGGCGCGGCGCGAGTGCGGCGATGTGTTTGCCAATGTCCTGGTGCATGGCAGCGGCGCGGCGGCGGGCGGCACGTTCTTTGCCCTGTTCGGCATGCCGTTCCGCCCCGGCCCGCGCCACGCATATTTCCTGGAATTGCTGATGCCGCACATGCACCTGGCGCTGCTGCGGATGGCAAGCGCCATGCCTGCCATTGCGGGCGGCGCGGCGGCGGCCACCGTTGCCGGCAGCCCGCATGTTGCCCAGGCCGGCGCCGCCGGTCTGGACGCACCGGGCTCGAGCGGGGGCGCCATTTCAGCGCTCATTCCGGGCGCGATGCCGGGGGCGATTCCGGCCGCGCGCCCCCTCAGCCGGCGCGAGCTGGAAATCCTGCATTGGGTGCGCGAAGGCAAGAACAATGAAGAAATCGGCCGCATCCTCGGCCTCAGCGCCTGGACCGTCAAAAACCATTTGCAGCGCCTCTACAAAGCCATGGGTGTCGGCAACCGCGCGCAAGCCGTGGCGCGCGGCATCGCGCTGCGCCTGCTGGCGCCAGCGGGGAACCGCCAGCCGCACTGACACGCTATAGTGGCGCTTTCCGGTTTAACGCGGGAGGCGCCATGCGTCCACTGACTGTCTTGAGTTATCTCTGCCTGTGCCTGGCCCAGGCCGCTTGTGCCGCCGGCCATGGCGGCGATGGCAGCGCGGCCGGCGCGCCCGCCAGCACCGATACCCTGGCGCGCCTGCGCGCGCTTGGCGCAGCCTCGCAATGCCGCCAGGCGGCCGATTGCCGCACGGTGCCGGCCGGTGTGCGCGCCTGTGGCGGCCCCGCTGTCTATGTCGCAGTGGCGAAAGCCGACGAAGCCGCCGCGCTGGCGCTGGCGCAGCGCCAGGCCGCGCAGCGGCGCGACGAAATGGCGCGCAAACCGGAACCGCCGTCGACTTGCGAAGTCATACGCGACCCTGGCGCGCAATGCGTGGCCGGGCGCTGCGTGGCGGGCGGCCAGGGCTTGCCCGCCGAGTAAAGTCAAAAAAAAGGCTATGTCACCGCAAATCGTGGAAAGCATCCAATTGCTGCTTTAAGCATGCTTTCCGGGGTGTCGATGCGATGTGCATCAAGAATGCAGC
>CBIHOX010000052.1:0-34807 GCA_966211685.1 uncultured Pseudoduganella sp. | reverse complement strand
CAGCCGCAGCTGGCCGGCCAGGCCGCCGGACCGGCCCATGCGGCCCCGGCGCTGGGCGGTGGCGCGGAACCGGCCACGGCTGCGCCTGGCGGCGTGAAGCCGGGCATGCCGGTGGTGCCGCTGCTGGAAAACTATGACTTGCCGCCAACCGGCTCGTCGGTCGACGTGATGGTCGACCACCTGAAGATCCTGGCTGAGAAAGAGCCGGAACGCGTAGCCGAAGTTGTCAAACAGTGGATGCAGAAAAATGGCCGACCTCAATAACACCGATATGTCCGACCCGTCCGGCGCGTTCCTGACGCCGGTGGAGCAGGCAGCCATCGTGCTGCTGTCGATCGGCGAAGAGCCGGCCGCCGCCGTGCTGCGCTGCCTGTCGCGCGAGGAATTGCTGGAAGTGACGCAAGTGATGTCGCGCATGAGCGGCATCAAGGTCGAAGCCGTCAAGACCGCCATGCAAGCCTTCTTCGACGATTACCGCGAGCAGTCCGGCGTGCACGGCGCGTCGCGCAGCTACCTGAAGCGCTCGCTGGACCTGGCGCTGGGCGGCGACATCGCCAACACCGTGCTGAACAACATCTACGGCGACGAACTGCGTCCGAAAATGGCGCGCCTGCAGTGGGCCTCGCCGAAATGGCTGGCCGAATACATCGCCAACGAACACGTGCAGATGCAGGCGGTGTTCCTGGCCTTCCTGCCGCCCGCGCTGGCCGGCCAGATCATCGATGCGCTGCCGGCCGACGGCCGCGACCTGGTGCTGCTGAACCTGGCGCGCCTCGATGAAATCGACCGCGACCTGCTGGAAGAACTCGACGAACTGGTGAACCGCTGCCTGGGCAGCTTCGATTCGCAAAGCACCAGCGTGGAAGGGGTGCGCCAGGTGGCCGAGATCCTGAACCGCCTGCCAAGCAACCGGGCCCAGATGGTCGAACTGTTGCGCGCGCACGACCCGGAAGTCGTCAACCAGATCGAACTGTCGATGTACGACTTCCTGATCCTGTCGACCCAGACCGAGGCAACGCTGTCGCGCCTGATCGAGGAAGTGCCGCTGGAACAGTGGGCCATCGCACTCAAGGGCGCCGAACTGTCGATCCGCGACGCCGTGCTCAAGACCATGCCGAAGCGCCAGGCGCAGGCGTTCGAAGACATGATGCGCCGCGCCGGTCCGGTACCGATGTCGCGCATCGAGGCAGCCCGCCAGGAAATCATGACCACCGTGAAAGCGCTGGCCGATGCCGGCGAGGTGGAGGTCCAACTGTTTGCCGAAAAGGTGGTTGAATAATGAAGCAGTTCCGTCCCTATCGCTTCCCTCCCCTGTCGCAGTTCGCGCCGGCGCCTGCGCGCACGGCCGCCAGCGGCCTGACCACCGATTCCGTGCAATGGCAGGCGTCGGTGCAGGAAGGTTTCGAGCAGGGCCAGCGCGACGGCTATGAAATCGGCCTGCAGCGCGGGCAGGAAGACGGTTTCGAAGCCGGCCGCAACGCCGGTTTCGAGCAGGGCCGCGAAGAAGGCCGCAATGAAACGCTGGTGGCGTTCGACAATTTCGCGCGTCCGGTGGACGCCATGCTCAAGGGCTTGAAAAAACTGCGCGCCGATTACCGCGCCGCGCAGCGCAAGGAAGTGGTGGACCTGGTGGCCAAGGTGGCGCGCTCGGTGATCCGCGCCGAACTGGCGCTGCAGCCGGTGCAGATCATGGCGCTGGTCGATGAAACGCTGGCGTCGATGCCGCCCACGCGCGACGACATCGACGTCTACCTGAACCCGGAAGAATTGAAACGCATCCAGGACCTCGATCCGAAGCGCACCAAGCGCTGGAACCTGATCCCGGATTCGCGCCTGGACGTGGGCGAAATCCGTATCCGCGCCGGCGACAACGAAGTCGACGCCGGCTGCCACCAGCGCCTTGCCGCGATCATGGAACAGGTCGATAATCAATTGACGGCCGCCGACGCCGGCGACGAGCCAGAGAGTGAAGAATGATTGCCGATACCCTGCGCAAACTGGAATTCGATGCGGTCCCGATGGCCACGCCCACCGGGCGGCTGGTCGGGGCGTCCGGCCTGTTGCTGGAAGCCGTCGGCTGCCCGTTGCATACCGGCCAACGTTGCCAGATCGAGACGGTCACCGGCGAATGGCTCGACGCGCAGGTGGTGGGCTTCCGCGACAAGCTGTCGTTCCTGATGCCGTTCAAGAAAGCCATCGGCCTGCAGACCGGCGCCCGCGTGCTGCCGTCGCCCGACAAGGCCACGCTGGCGATCGGCCCGTCCTGGCTGGGCCGCATGGTCAACGGCCTCGGTGAACCGATCGACGGCCTGGGCAAGCTGGGCGGCGAATTCCCGCTCGATTACACGCCGCCGCGCGTGCACCCGCTGCGCAAGAAACCCGTGACCGAACCGCTGGACGTGGGCATCCGCGCCATCAATTCCATGCTGACCATCGGCCGCGGCCAGCGGGTCGGCCTGATGGCCGGTTCCGGCGTCGGCAAATCCGTGTTGCTGGGCATGATGACGCGCCAGACCGTGGCCGACGTGGTGGTGGTGGGCCTGATCGGCGAACGTTCGCGCGAAGTGCGTGAATTCGTCGACATGTCGCTGGGCGCCGAAGGCATGCGCAAGGCCGTGCTGGTGATCGCGCCGGCCGACGAGTCGCCGCTGATGCGGATCATGGCGACCGAACTGTGCCACTCGATCGCCGCGCATTACCGCGACCAGGGCAAGAACGTGCTGTTGCTGGTCGACTCGCTGACCCGCTACGCGATGGCCCTGCGCGAACAGGCGCTGGCGCTGGGCGAACCGCCCGCCACCAAGGGCTATCCGCCATCGGTGTTTTCCAACCTGCCGCAGCTGGTGGAATCGGCCGGCAACGGCGAAAACGCGGTCGGCAGCATGAGCGCGATCTATACCGTGCTGGCCGAAGGCGATGACCAGCAGGATCCGGTGGTCGATACCGCGCGTGCGATCCTGGACGGCCACATCGTGCTGACGCGCGAACTGGCCGAGCGCGGCCATTACCCCGCCATCAATGTCGGCGCGTCGGTCTCGCGCTGCATGGCGCACGTGATTTCGCCGTCCCACATGAACGCCGCGCGCGCGCTGAAGGCCGCCGTGGCGCGCCACGACCGCGTGCGCGACCTGATTCCGCTGGGCGCCTACGTGCCGGGCGCCGATCCGGCCACCGACAAGGCCGTGAACCTGCACCCGCACATCGAGGATTTCCTGTGCCAGGGCGCCAAGGAACCGGCTCCCTACGCCCATTGCGTCGACCACCTTGAAAGGCTGATGGCATGAGCCACCCGACGAAAATACGCAGCCTGTCCACCCTGGTGGAATTGCGCACCAATGAAGTCGAGCGCCTGCAGACGGAAATGGCGGCCAAGGAAAGCGTGCGCGAGCGCTACCAGAAAAACCTCGACCGCTTGACCGGCCTGTACAAGAATAGCGGCGCCAGCGGCAGCCTGCCGCTGGCGCTGGCCAGCAATTGCGGCGATTACAAGCAGGCTGTGATGCAGATGGTCGACAGCCATAAGCTCGACCTCACCATGCATGAGGCGGACATGGCGGTATCGCAGCGGGCCTTGAACGCGGCGTACGTGAAACGCGAAATCCTCGGGCAGGTATTGCAAAAGGAACAAAAGGCGCTGGCGCACCAGGAGCAGGCCAAGGAACGCAAACGGCAAGACGAACTGGCAACACAATTGTGGCTGCGCGGCCAGAAATAAAGAATTTTCGTTTCCGCACGTCACAATTTCATAAGAGGATGAAGTTGGTCGCCTATTACTTAGGTACACTTCCAACACATACCCTCGGAGTACGAAAATGGCTACTACCAGCAGCACCACCTACGACCCGACGTCGACCGCAACCAAACTGGCCACCGCCTATACCGCCGGCCGGCAGGCCATGATCACTGCCCAGTCTTCGCGCGCCATGGCACAGTCCAAGGCGCTGACCACGCTCAGCTCGGCAATGAGCGAGTTCTCGTCCGCGTTGTCGTCGTTCAGCTCGCAAAAGAGCCTGGTGGCCAATTCCGCCAAGTTCGACGCCAACGTCGGCACCGCCACCGCAAGTTCCAACGCGATTGCCGGCACGTATAACTTCTACGTCGAGCGCCTGGCCACGGCTGGGCAGGTGTCCTATGGCGGCGTGCAGGATACCGCGGCGGCCGGCAGCGGCAGCCTGAATGTGGTGCTGGCCGACGGCAGCAATTTCAACGTCAACCTCACCAATTCCGACAATAACCATGACGGCGTGCTGACCGCGCAGGAAATCGCGTCGGCCATCAACCAGGCCGCCGACAACAATTCGCGCGTGACGGCGTCGACCCTGACGGTCAACGGCGAACCATCGCTGGTGCTGACCGCCACCAATACCGGCGCCGACAACGCGGTGTCGCTCAATACCGACGACGTCACCAACGTGGACTTGAAAGCCATGCTGGACGATCCGGCCAAACAGCAGACCCTGGTGGCGGCGCAGGATGCCGTGGTCTGGGTCGGTGCGCAAAATACCGGCACCCGCGTGCAGCAGGCGTCGAATACCTTCACCCTGGTCGACAACGTGAAAATGACGTTCACGCGGGCGCAGAGCGCCGGCGAAACGCCTGCCACGCTGACGGTCGGCCTCGACAAGACCACCACGCACACCAACGTGCAAGCGTTCGTGGACGCCTACAACAAGTTGTCGACCACGCTGGCCAACCTGACCGCGCCAGGCGACCCCGCCTCCGGCAAGGATCCGGGGCCGTTCGCCCAGGATTCCGGCCTGATGGCGCTGCGCAGCCGCATGACGTCGGCGCTGCGCCAGGTTGCCGGCGGCCTGAGCCTGCCGACCTTCGGCATCACGGGCCAGCGCGACGGCACCATTGCGCTCGACAGCGCGCGCCTGGACAAGGCGATTTCCGCCAACCCGGCCGCGCTCGACACGCTGTTCGGCAGCGCCAGCCTGAACAATGAATCGGGTGTGCTGGGCGACCTCGACAAGCTGACCAACCAGTGGACCAATTCCGTCGACGGCCAGCTGAACCAGCGCAAGAGCAGCGTGCAAAAGCAGCAGGCATCGCTGTCCGACCGCCAGGCGCAACTGGACGACCAGTACAACAGCGCCTACAAGCGCTACCTTGCCCAATTTTCGCAGTTGCAAACCCTGCAAACGCAAATGGCGCAGAACACCGGCTTGTTCGACGCCATGTTCAGCAAATCTGACAGTTAAAGAGAACCAACATGAGCCTGGAAGCCTATAGCAGTTACCATTCCACCAACCTCGATGCGCAGACCGCCCGCGCATCGCCGGTGGAACTGGTGCTTGTCCTGACCGACGGTTTGCTGGAAGAACTGGCGCGTGCGCGCGGCCATATCATCGGCAAGCGCTACGAGCTGAAGGCCAACAGCCTGAACAAGTGCACGGAAATCATCAATGGCTTGTCGAGCTCGCTCGATTTCGAACAGGGCGGTGAAATCGTGGCCAACCTGGGCCGCCTGTACGACTATTGCGCGGCCCGGCTCTACCGGGCCGGCGTGGACATGGAACCTGCCATCATCGATGAAGTAAGCGGTCTGCTCACCACCATCAAGCAGGGCTGGCTGGGAGTGCAGGCAAAGAATGGATAGGCAAACCACCTTGCTGCACCTGGGCCAGAAAATGAGCGCCGCAACCAACGCTTCCGACTGGAAAGCGCTGGCGGCGATCAATACGTTGATGGCCTCGTCGCTGCCGGCCATGGCGGCCCTGGGCCCATGGACTCCCGCCGAGCGCGCCGCGCTGGCGTCGCTGCGCGAATTGCACAACCAGGCCATCCTGCGTGCCCGCAACGCCAGTGACGTGCTGGCCAGGCAATTGGCTGAAATGCAGGCTAACAAGGAGGGCTGGCTGGCTTATGCCCTCAACAGCGAACCCGCTGCAACCGGAACCACCGCATGACTATGATTTCGACACCAGTGCCCGCCAACCCGGCAGCACCCGCCCTCCCCGGCCAGTTTGACTTGCTGGCGGTCGGCGCAGCCGTGGCGCCCGCCGATGCCGCCCCTGTTTCCGATGCCGCGGCCGCGGACGCCGGCGCAGCCGCCGGCGCACAACAACCGTTTGCTCAGTTGCTCGACCAGGCCAGCGCCGCACTGCCGGCCACGGCGCCGGCCACGGCGCCGGCAGCGCCCGCGCCGGACGGCGCGGGCGGCGATAGCGCTGCCGATGTAGCGGACGCCGGTGCGGACGCCGGCGCACTGCTGGCGGCCTTGAACCTGTCGCCGACCGCCATGGCTGCCGCCGGACTGGCCGCCATGCTGGCGCCTGCCACCGCGGCGCCGGCGGCGGCCGCGACCGCCAATGGCGGCGCACCGGCTCCGGCGGCGGACGGCGTGGGCGCGGTCGGCGCGGTTGCTGCAGCAGGTGCGGCAGGCGCTGCCGGCGCAGTCGCAGGCACGGGCGCCACCGGCTTCGGCATCGATGCTGCCGGCGCGGCCCCGGCTGGCTATGGATGGTCGGCCCCGGCGGCCGAACCTGCGCAGCCCGCTGCGGGCGCTCCGGCGCCTGCCATGCCGAACAACGGCACGGCCACGCCGCCGCTTGCCGGTGCGAATCAGCCAGGCTCGGCGGCGCCGGTCCCGGCCGCCGGTGGCGACACTGCCGTGCAGACGCCAGATACGGCCGCGCCATCGGCCATGCCCCCGACAAACGCGGCGCCAGCGCAGCCGGCAAACGGCACGGCCGCCATGCCCGCCCGTCCCGCGGCGCGGCAGCCCGCCACGCCGGCCGCGCTCCATGCCGCCGACCGCGCCGCCTTCAACCGGACATCCACATCCGATACCGCGGCAAATGCGGCAAATGCGGCTGCGGACGTGACCGCCGGCGCCGTACCTAACGCACGCGGCAACACCGCCGCGGCGCCCAATGCGCAAGCCGCCGGTACCGCGGCGCCCAATGCGCAAGCCGCCGGTATCGCGCCGGAAGCGGCAAAGTCCGGCGATGTTGCCGGGAACGCCGCCTTTGGCACGGCGGCCCCCTCGGCTGCCGTCACCCCGGCAGCGTTCCGCGCCGCGGCGCCGGGTACGGCCGCGCCGGACCAGGCGGCCATGCGCACCGACGCGCCTGCCGCCGGCAGCGGCGCCATGGCGTCGCGCTCCGCCCAGGCGAATTCGGTCCGGCCTGATACGGCCCAAGCCAATGCGGCCGAGGCCGCCGTGCCGGGGACCGCCGCCCCGGCCGCCAACGCCGGCCAACCCGCCGCGGCGGCAACCATGGCCGGGATGGCGACGGCGGCGCCGGCCGCCGCATCCGTGACGTCCGCCGCGTCCGCTTCGTCCACCCTGGCGCCGGAAGTGCCGCAGGCAGCCGCGGCCACGCCGCGCAACGGTGCTGTGTCGACCGCCGCGGCAGCGGGCGCCGCCAACACCGTTACGCCGCCTGCCGCCATGGCGACCCCGGCATGGCCTGCCCAGACCGCCGGCACGCCGGCGCCAACTGGCGCCGCGCCAGGCGCTTCGGCAGCCCGCCCAACGGCGGCGCCGGCCACGGCGAATTCGAACACAACCGCCGCGGCCGCGCCCACTGCGGCGCCCGTGACGACGTTTGCCACGGCGGCCGGCACGTTCGCCAGTACCGCGGCGCCCACTGCCGCCTTCGCCCAGACAGCCGGCGCCGCGCGATGGAACACGCGTACGCAGGCTTCCGGCGCAACCGGCGCCGCGATGCCGCCTGCGGCAGCGCCTGCCGCGGCCAGCGCCACCGGCAACGCCCAGGCCGCGCCTGCCGCCACGCCAGTGAGCGCAACGAATACCATGGCTGCCGGCACCGCGGCGCCTGCCGTACCGGCGCAGGCCGACGCCAGCCAGGGCACGACTGCGCCGTCACCGGCCGTGGCCGGCACTGCGGCCCCTGCGGCAGTGCCCCCGGGACGGATCGCCGGCGCCACGCCAGCCACCGCCGCGCCGGTACCGGTCCAGGCCGCCGCAGTGCAAGCCGTGGCCGCCGCAGGCGTACCAGGTACGGCGGCGCCGGTGCGCATGGCTACTGCCGTGCCGGCCAGCCGCGCCGGCGCGGCATCGAATGCCGTCAATGCCGCAAACGCATCGGGTGCATCCAGCGCTGCCGCCGCACCGGCAAGCGCGGCGGCGGGCATCCTTTCCGGCACGGCGACGGCCACGGCGACGGCGCCGGCTGCCGCCGGCGACGGCAGTAACGATGTGGCGGCCTCCGGCGCTGCCTGGCCATCGGATGCCCCGGCCGTGGCCGATCCGTTGCCGCCGCCGGTGGATCCCTTGTGGCAGCCCCGCGGCGCCGGCATGGCGCCACGCGCGGAAACCACGTTCAGCGGCGCCGCACTGGCCGCCGCCTCGGCGCCGGGCGCCGGCACCGCGATCCTGGCCGCCAGCGGCGACACGGCTGGCGCGCCCGCCACGTTCACCCCGCTGAGCCAGCTCAACCTGGGCGCCGCCATCGGCGCGGCCCAGCCGGCAGGCCAGCCTTCGAACGTCTTGAAACTGAACGGCGAACCCGAACAATGGCAACAGCCGCTGCGCGCCGCCCTCGGCGACCGCCTGCAATTCCAGGTCCAGCGCGGCAGCGAACAAGCCGTCATCACGCTCGATCCGCCCAACATGGGCCGGGTGGAAATCGCCATCCGCCATACCCAGGGCGCCCTGCAGGTGGCCATCACCGCCAACAATTCCGAAGTGCTGCGCCAGTTGAACAACATCAGCGACAGCGTGCGCCAGGATTTGTCCCAGCGTAACTTCACCGACGTGACCGTGACGGTGGCCTCGGCGGCGCGCGGCGGCGCCAGCCAATATTTCGCGGACGGCGGCGGCCAGGGCCGCCAGCAGCAGGGCCGCGAACAGGAACAACGCAACCCGGGCCGTGCCTTGTCGGAAGACGGCAGCGCGTCCTCTACTTTTGCAATGAATCGGGAGTAATTTATAGATGAATAAAAAACTGGTGATTGCAGTGGTGGCGGTGCTGCTGCTGGGTGGCGGCATTGCGGGCGGCGCGTGGTGGTACCTGAGCAAGAAAGCGCCCGCCGCGGAAGCCGGCAAGGCCGAGGCCAAGCATGAGGAACCGAAGCCGGCCAATACCGAGCCACCCAAGTACATCACCGTAGAAAAGGTGATCGTCATGCTGCGCCGCAGCGAAGGCGAAAGCGTGACGCACTACCTGTCGGCGGACCTGGTGATTGCCACCACCGCCAAGCAGGAAAAGGAATGCAAGGAACACTTGCCGCTGTTGCGCAGCGTGGCGGTGAAAGCCCTGTCGTCGCTGCCGATGGCCAAGGCGTCGACCATGTCGATCGACCAGTTCTCGGAAGAATTGAACAAGGCCTTTGAAGAAACCTATGCCCGCGACAAGCGGGAAAAGCCGTTCAGCGAAGTAATGATCGGCAAACTGATCGTGGAATAACGCCAAAAAACATGAGTGGGGCAGGCATGGGCTATTCAGAGCATTATGCGGACGCATACGCCGAGAGCTATGGCGATGCGGGCAGCACGCCGGTCACGCACAGCGTGGCCGACGAACAGAAATACCTGCTGTCCTATGCGCCGCTGGTCAAGCGCATCGTACGCCAGCTCAATTCCCAGATCGCGGGCGCCATCGACCGCGACGACATGGAACAGATTGGGCTGATGGGCCTGCTGGAAGCCCTGCGCCGCTACGGTGAGCCGGACGCGGCGTTCGGCAGCTATGCCAGCCTGCGCATCCGCGGCGCCATTCTCGACGAATTGCGCCGCCAGGATTGGCGGCCGCGCGCCGTGCGCCAGCACAGCCACAAGCTGCGCGACGCCGTGCGCGAACTCACGCGCAAGCTGGGCCATGAGCCGGATGAACGGGAAATCATTTCGCACCTGAAGCTGACGCCCGAAGAATACCAGGCGTACCAGCTCGATGAGAGCGCGGAATTGCTGGCCAGTTTCGATGAAGTATTGCAGGACACGCTGGGCAGCGGCACGGAAAGCACACCCAGCCCGGAAGAACAGCTGATCGTGCGGCGCAGCCTGGCGCAGGCCCTGATGAGCCTGGACGAGCGCGAACAGCGCGTGGTGCAAATGTATTACGAATTCGAGCTCAGCTACAAGGAAATCGCTGCCGTGCTGGATTTGACGGACGCCCGCGTATGCCAGTTGAACAAGGCCGCGCTGAACAAGATGAAAGCGGTGCTCAAGAGCGCCTGATCCGCACCCGGTGTGCGGATGCAAGGAAAACAGTTTATAAGCAGAAAGGCGTTCTATCATGCAAGTTTTTTTAGGCATCCTGATCGTGCTGGGCTCCGTGTTCGGCGGCTTCACCATGATGGGTGGCTCCTTCCACCAGATCTGGCAGCCGATCGAACTGATCGTGATTGCCGGCGCCGGCGCCGGTGCGCTGATCATCGGCAATCCCAAGCACGTGCTGGCGGAAATGGGCGCGCAGTTGAAGAAAGTCATCAAGCGCAAGAAATACGATTCCGAATTCCAGCGCCAGCTGCTGTTGCTGATGTATGAACTGCTGCAATTGGCCGCGGGCGGCCTGAAGGCGCTGGACGCCCACGTGGAAGCGCCCAAGGATTCGCCGCTGTTCCAGCGCTATCCGCTGGTGCTGGAAGAATCCAAGTTGCTGGCGTTCATCGTCGACAACTTCCGCCTGATGGCGATGGGCAAGATCAACGCGCACGAACTCGAAGGCGTGCTGGAGCAGGAACTGGAAGCCATCCATGAAGAAATGAACCAGCCGGCCAAGTCGATCGGCAAGATCGGCGAAGCGATGCCAGGCTTCGGCATCCTTGCCGCGGTGCTCGGTATCGTGATCACCATGAGCACCGTGTCCGAAGGCGCGACGTCCGGTGAAATCGCCGAACACGTGGGCGCGGCGATGGTCGGCACCTTCATTGGTATTTTCCTGTGCTATGGCGTGCTGGACCCGATTTCCAACGTCATGAAACAGTTGGTGAACCAGGAAGCGTCGAACAAGGAATGCGTCAAGGTGGTGCTGGTGACGCACGTGGCCGGCAAGCCGCCGCTGCTGGCCATCGACGCCGGCCGCCGCCTGGTGGCGCTGAACGTGAAACCAAGTTTCGCCCAGCTGGAACGCTGGATCAATGAGCTGGAGGGCCGCGACAGCGAGCCGGACGCCGGCTCGGGTTCACGCCGTGGAGGTGGCCGTGCAAAAGCCGCATGAGAAACATGAACAGACCATCGTCAAGCGCGGCGGCGGCAAGCACGCGCACGACGATCATGGCGGCGCCTGGAAAGTGGCTTTCGCGGACTTTTGCCTGGCACTGATGTGTCTGTTCCTGGTGCTGTGGCTGATGGCGGCGCGCAATACCGAATCGTTGCAACACATCTTGACCGAATCCGACGGCAACAAGACCGACCAGGGCAAAGGCGTGATGCCGGAACAGGTGGGCGGCCCGCGCGGCAGCCTGATCGAGCGTTTCCCGATGCCGCGCACCGGCAAGACCGACGCGCCCGGCACGGCGCTGGCCAGCGGCGCGGATTCCGCGGAAATCCAGGATGCCCGTGTCAGTTATGAAACCCCGGGCGACTTGCAAAAGCTGTCCAAGGCGCTGGCAAAGATGAGTACCGAAGCGGGCCTGGCGCAAAACCTGGAATCCGTGATCACGCCGTATGGCTTGCGCGTCATGCTGCACGATACCGACAAGCAGGGCATGTTCGTGCGCGGCAGCGCGATCCCGACCGACCGCTTCAATAACCTGCTCAAGCAGATGGGTCCGCTGTTCGAACGCATGGAAAACCAGATGCTGGTGGTGGGCCATACCGATTCGACCCAATATGCCGACACCGGCTATTTCGCCTATTCCAACTGGACCCTGTCGTCCAACCGCGCCATGGCGGCGCGCTCGGTGTTGCTGTCGGGCGGCATGCGCAAGGACAGCGTGCTGCAGGTGGTTGGCATGGCCGACCGCGCGCCGATCGATACGCAAAAAGCCGATGCCGGCGTCAACCGCCGGATTGAATTGCTGATCCTGACGCCGGAACAATCGAAGGCCGTGTCGGCCATGTTTGGCATGCCGGGCAACAGCCATGGCCTGGGCGGCGAAGTCAGCACGGCGTTGCCAGATGCGAATGCTTTGCAGCAACTACGCAACAAGTTGGGGCCGGAAGGCAAATACGGGACGGGCCGCAACAATGGAAATTGAACGAAATGACGCCTGCCGGCGTAAGGCGGGTTAAGATGAGCATCTCGAAGACAAGAGGTCAGCGTATGAGAATTTCTTCCGGGATCGGTGACGCGTTTGCCGTCAACCGTGTAGCAGACAGTACGCCGGCGGACGGCCCGCAGGCCCCCGCCGCCGCGAACAAGCCCACTGAAATGCAGTCGGCGGTGTTGCAGCCGGCGCTGGCCGCCATGAAGGACATGCCGGAAATCGACCATGAAAAGGTCGCCATGCTGCGCGATGCGCTGGCCAAGGGGGAATTGCCGTTCGATGCGGACCGCCTGGCCGGCCTGGTGCAGCGTTTTCATCTAGGGACTGACAAGTGAACCATGCCGTATCCCCTGCCGCGCCAACGCGGCAGGAAGCGCTGCAACAGTTGCTGCAAGGCGTGGCGGCCGACCACCAC
Source organism: uncultured Pseudoduganella sp. (assembly GCA_966211685.1). GTDB lineage: Bacteria > Pseudomonadota > Gammaproteobacteria > Burkholderiales > Burkholderiaceae_D > Rugamonas. The sequence continues at coordinate 22,269 of CBIHOX010000052.1, read as the reverse complement.
GCCTACCAGGCGTTGCAGGAGTTGATGGAACAGCAATTCGCCGCCGCGCTGCGGCGCCAGGCCGAGCGCCTCAATACGCTGGCCGAACAGATTTCCACCCTGGTCGACACCATGGAAATGCGCCGCCGCGAACGCGTGGCGCTGGCGCAGGCCGTGGCCGGTCCCGAGGCACGCATGGCCGACGTCTATGCGCTGTTGAAACCGGAGGCGCGCGCGCGGCTGGAAGCGGACTGGCTGGCGCTGGAAACCATGGCGAAGGAATGCAAGCGCCTGGGCAAGCGCAATACCGACCTGATGGTCGAACAATATTCCATCATGCAGCGCGTGCTGCATGGCGATCACCAGATTTACGAACCTGTTTGACCATGAGCCGGCCAGATTTCACCGCGTTCACCGCAGCCACCCGCCCCACCCAGGCCACGGCGGCCACTGTCAGCAACATGCGCCCGACCGCGGCCACCGGCGGCACAGCCGCGGCCGGCGCCAACTTTGCCTCGGCCATGGCGGCCGTCAACGCGCCGTTTTCGTCCGGCGCCTCCTTCAGCAAGGCGCAGCGCGACGTGGCCGCGTTCATCCAGGAAGGTGTGACGCCCGAACCCGGCGTGCTGCCTTCGCAAAGCTCGGCCTCGCTGGCGATGCGTGCGCGCGCGGCCGGCATGCCCGACAGTACCGGCGCCATCGTGGCGGCCGCCATGAATGGTGCGCATACCGACTCGCAAAAGGAATTCCTCGCGTCGATCATGCCGTGGGCCACCGAAGCGGCGCAAAAGCTCGGCGTGGCGCCGGAATTCGTGGCAGCCCATGCCGCGCTGGAATCGGGCTGGGGCCAGCATCCGCTCGGCGCCAGCAACAACCTGTTCGGCATCAAGGCCAGCAGCCAGTGGCAAGGTGGCGTGACGTCCGCCGCCACCACGGAATACGCATATGGCTTGCCGATGAAGAAAGTGGAAAAGTTCCGCAGTTATCCCGACACGGCCAGCGCATTCCGCGATTACGCCAGCGTGTTGATGGACAATCCGCGCTACCGCGACGCGCTCAATACCGGCTCCGATGCGCGCGCCTTCGCGCAGGGCGTGGCGCGCGGCGGCTATGCCACCGACCCGTCGTATGCGGACAAGCTGATGAAACTGGCAACCCAGCTGCAGCGCCGGCCGCTGCAGGCCGGCCCGGGCGGGAATTAATTCACCATGGGCAGCTCGGCAGGTTCCACTGTTCCGCTGCCCGTCACCCTGGCCCGGATGACATTGCCGCTGAGATTACGCACCCGGATCACCGTGCCGCGCGCGCCCGGGTCCAGCGCTTCCCCCGCCATGCTGACCTCGATCTGTTCCCGCCGCGCCACGATGCGCACCGGGTCGCCCCGTTTGATGACTTGTGCCTCCACCAGCATGCTCTGCCGCAGCAATTCGCCATTGCGCAGCGAGCGCCGCGCCGACAAGCCCTGCAATGCCGCTTCACTGCCGACCGGGTCCGTCACCATGGTGATGTCGCGCTGCTCGAACGCCACGTCGGCCGGCAGCACCGGCTTGCCTGCCGACACATCGGCCGCCATCACCGCCACCGTGGCGGTGACCTTGGCGCGTACGATGAAATCGTATTTCCAGCCCTCCGCGCCGGGACATTCGGCGATCAGCCGCATGCGCGTCGGCTGCCGCACATCGGCCGCCTCCACCGCGACTTTTCCCTTGCACGGCGGGATCACGCGGTTGACCACCGCACTCACGTCGAACTTCGCATCGCGCCATCCCGCGCTTTCTGCACTCCTTGATAAGTGTTCTTTAGCAACCTGTTCCACCTGCGCCACAATCTGGTCTGAACTCGATATTGCCGTGCAAAGATTTGGCATGCCGACCGACAATATCAGCGCGAACCGGAGTACAATGGGTTTGTTGAACATGAGCAATAATACCTTTACTATACGGGGCAACGCGCGGTAATACTGCGCAACAGATTGCAGTGCAATTGTACATGGGCGACAGCGAGTTAACAGGGAGGCGCTATGGGAATCAACTTCAAGGACGCCATCGGCATGCACGCCGATGCACTTCATCTGCGCGCCGACCGCACGCGCATCCTGGCCACCAATATTGCCAATGAAAATACCCCGGGCTTCAAGGCCCAGGACATGAATTTCAGCGCCATGCTGGCGCACACCCAGGCCACCGAAAAAGGCGAGCCGACGTTCGAAGGCGATGAAGGCCGCATGTACCGCGTGCCGTTCCATCCGACCCGCGACGGCAACACCGTCGAGATCGGCGTCGAGCAGGCCGCGTTTTCGCAAAACGCCACCGAATTCGGCACCAGCCTCACGTTCATCAACATGAAGCTGAAAGGCCTGGCCAAGGCCATCAACGGACAGTAATCCAACCCCGTCGGCAATGCACAGCCAACCGATGCACAGCCTGTACAAGAGGGCCCCATGAGCTTCAAAGACATTTCCCAGATCGCCGGTTCCGCCATGGCGGCGCAGACCGTGCGCCTCAATACGGTGGCCAGCAACCTGGCCAACGCCGAATCCGTGGCCGGCAGCGAAGGCCAGACCTACCGCGCGCGCAAGCCCGTGTTCGCCACCCTGATGCAGGAAGGCGCCGGCGAAGGCGCCGGCGGCCGCGTGCAAGTGGTGGACGTGGTGGAGAGCAACGAGCCGCTGCGCCGCGTCTACGAACCGGGCAATCCGCTGGCCAACGCGGAAGGCATGGTGTTTTATCCGAACGTCAACCAGGTGGCGGAAATGACGGACATGATGTCCGCCGCGCGCGCGTTTGAAACCAATGTCGAAGTGCTGGGCCGCATCCGCGGCATGCAGCAGTCGCTGCTGAAACTCGGTGAGGGCTAACCATGCAAACCAACCTGTTCCCCGGCAATGCCAACACCGGCGCCGCCAACCAGACCTCGGTCGGCACCAACCCGCTGAATTCGGGCACGGAAACGTCGCTGATGTTCACCAAGCTGCTGGTGGCGCAAGTGCGCAACCAGGACCCGCTGTCGCCCAACGACCCGGCCGCGTTCGTGTCGCAGTTGACCCAGCTGTCGCAAACCGAAGCATTGCAAAAACTGTCGAGCCTGACCAGCGCCAACGCCACTGTCCTGCAGGGCATGCAGGCGCTGTCGCTGGGCGCGCAAGTCGGTTCCGACCTGACCGTGTCGTCGGAACGGGTGACGCTCGGCGGCACACCGTCGCGCGGCAGCTTCACGCTCGAGTCGCCGAGCACCGCCACCACGCTGGTGCTGACCGGCGTCGACGGAGTCGAACATAAAGTCAGCCTCGGGATGAAATCCGCGGGCAACGTGCCATTCGTGCTGGACCCGGCCGCGCTGGGCCTGCCCTATGGCGATTACAAGATGCGCGTAGAAACCAGCACCAAGGAAAGCCCGCCACTGGAACTCACGGGCCGCCTCAACAGCGTCCGCCTGGGTTCGGGCGGCGCGGTGGTGCTGAACATCGCCGGAGTCGGTGAAGTCACGCCGAGCGCTATTTCCGCCTTTAATGGCAAATCCACGGTTGCCAGCACCAACTGAGCCAACTTATCCAGCCAACTTAGACCTCCGTTCTGAAAGGAATCCATCATGGGCTTCGATATCGCAATGTCTGGCATCCAGGCTATTAACGAACAACTGGGCACCATCTCCAACAACATCGCCAATGCCGGCACGTTCGGCTTCAAGTCCAGCCGCGCCAACTTCGCATCGCAATACGCGGGCGACCAGGCGTCCGGCACCAAGATCGGCTCGCTGTCGCAAAGCATCGGCACCATCGGCAGCACCACGCAGACCGGCCGCGGCATGGACGCCGCGATCAATGGCCGCGGCTTCTTCGTGGTCAGCGACGGCCAGGGCGCGCCGCAATACACCCGCGTCGGCATCTTCGATTCCGACGCCAACGGTTTCCTGGTCGACCAGAGCGGCCGCCGCGTGCAGGGCTTTGCGCAGACGCCGGGCTCCACCGTTCTGGGTCCGCTGGGCGACCTGACCGTGCCGGCCGGCCAGATTCCCGCCGTGGTCTCGACCAAGCTGTCGTACACGTCGAACTTCTCGGCCGACTGGAAGGCGCCGAACGCCGACGGCGCCCACGCGTTCGTCGCGCCGGACAACACCGACCCGTTGAACCCGATCGTGCCCGATCCGTCGACCTACAACATGTCGCGCGTGTCGGTGGTCTATGACTCGCGCGGCAACCAGCACAGCATCACGCAATACATCGTGCGCAGCGAAGCCGACACCAACACCGTCAACATTTATTACGCCGTGGACGGCAAGGGTGTGGGCGGCGCGCCGGATGCGACGCTGACCTTCGACACCAAGGGCGTGATCGTGCCGACCACCGCCGGCCAGCCGGAAACCCGCGACCTGGCGTTCACGCTGACCAACGGCGCCGATCCGCTGGCCATCAAGATCGACTACACCGGCAGCACCATGTTTGCCGGCGAAGCCGCGACGTCCGTCAACAAGGCTGACGGCTACGGCGCCGGCAACTTCACCGGCACGGAAATCGACAAGGATGGCTCGCTGATCGCCAAGTACTCGAACGGCCAGCGCCAGACCGTGGGCAAGATCGCGCTGGCGACCTTCCCGTCGGAAACCGCCCTGACCCCGGTCTCCGACACCAGCTGGTCCGCCAACCTGGCGTCCGGCACGCCGCTGTACACCACGCCGGGCGTGGGCATGGCCGGTTCGCTGACCACGTCGGCGCTGGAAAACTCCAACGTCGACGTCACGACCGAGCTGGTGGGCCTGATGACGGCGCAGCGCAACTACCAGGCCAACTCGAAAGTGTTGCAGACGGAAAGCACCGTGCTGCAATCGCTGATGCAGGCTATCTAACCGGTAAATCATGGATGCCTTGATTTACACCGCCCTGACCGGCGCCGAACTGGCGCTGCGCGGGCAACAGGTGCACGCCAACAACCTGGCGAACATCGATACGGCCGGCTTTCGCGCCACCATGGCGCTGGCCACCACCCAGGCCATGCCTGGCTATGGCTACGACGACCGCCACGGCGCGAAAATGCAGGCCGATTCGATCAGCACCAAGGCCGGCGCGCTGAAAAGCACGGGGCGCGACCTGGACGTGGCGATCGGCGGCAGCGGCTATTTTGCCGTGCAGACGCCGGGCGGCGGTGAAGCCTATACGCGCGCCGGCAGCATCACGCTGGACGCGGACGGCACCATGACCGTCAATGGCATGCCGCTGCTGGGCGGCGGCGGCCCGATCCGCCTGCCCGCCAATTCGCGCGTGGAATTCGGCCTGGACGGCACGATTTCCATCCAGCCCCCGGGCGGCGCCAACATGACAGTGGTCGACAAACTCAAGCTGGTCAATGCGGAAGGGTCGGAATTGACCAAGAACGCGTCGGGCCTGCTGGTGGCGCGCAACGGCCAGCCGCTGCAGACCGATCCCAACGTGCAGGTGCGCGCCGGCTTCCTCGAGGGCAGCAACGTGTCGGCCGTGGAGGAAATGGTGGCGGTGATGAGTTTGAACCGCACGTTCGACGTGCAAATGAAAATGTTCCAGGCCAGCGACAAGATGACCGAGGCCGGCAACCGCCTGGTGGGCGGATAATTGCTTGTTACCCCAGTAATAAGCAGTCAAGGATAATCGTCAGGATGGCGTGCCGGGCCTTTTAGGCCGGGCACCCACAGGTCGTACAGCATGGCGTGCCGGGCCTTTTAGGCCGGGCACCCACGGGTAGTACAGCATGGCGTGCCGGGCCTTTCAGGCCGGGCACCCACGGGTAGTACAGCATGGCGTGCCGGGCCTTTCAGGCCGGGCACCCACACTTTAGGAGTAAAACCATGAATCCCGCAATGTGGATCAGCAAGACCGGTATCCAGGCGCAGGACGCCAAACTGCAGGCGATCGCCAACAACCTGGCCAACGCCAACACGGTCGGCTTCAAGCGCGACCGCGTGTCGTTCCAGGACTTGCACTATTCGATCGAACAGCAGCCGGGCGCGCAGCGCGCCGACAACAATACCCTGTCGCCATCGGGCGTGCAGCTCGGTAATGGTACCCAAGTGGTCGGTACGCACAAGATCTTCACCAACGGCAGCATCCAGACCACCACCAATGCGCTGGACGTGGCCATCAATGGCCAGGGTTTCCTGCAGGTGCGCCGCCCCAACGGCGAAGCCGCGTTCACCCGCGCCGGCCAGTTGCAACTGGACGCCAACGGCATCCTGGTCAATGCGGCTGGCTTGCCGCTGGTGCCGCAGATCACGATTCCCGCCAACGCGACCGCGGTCACCATCGCGGAAAACGGCGTGGTGTCGGCCACCACGGCCGGCTCCCCCACGCCGACCGTGGTGGGCCAGCTGACCCTAACCTCGTTCATCAACCCGGCCGGCCTGCAGGCGCTGGGCGACAACCTGTTCGCGGAAACCGCCTCGTCCGGCACGCCGACCGAAGGCAATCCGGGCACAGACCAGTTCGGCAAGCTCAAGCAAGGCGCGCTGGAAGGTTCGAACGTGCAGGTGGTGGAAGAAATGGTCGACATGATCGCCACCCAGCGCGCGTATGAAATGAATACCAAAGTCTTGTCCGCAGCGGAAAACATGCTGCAATACCTGGCCCAGGCAGCACGATAATGAAAGCTTTGTTGTCCGTGGCGGTCGCGGTTGCGCTGACCGGCTGCGCCGCCATCCAGCCGCCGCCCGTGCGGCCAGGACCGTTCGACGAAGCGCCCGCCATGGGGCGCTCGCCGCAACCGATCGCCCGTGGCACGTCCGGTGGGGTGTTTGCACCGGACTCGGGCGTCTCGCTGTATTCCGACAGCCGCGCCTTCCGCGTCGGCGACGTCGTCACCGTGATGCTGGAAGAAACCACCAATGCGTCGAAATCGGCCGGCACCAAGTTCAGCAAGGATTCCGGCGTTGCGGTGGCAGCGCCCAGCTTGCTGGGCAAGACCTTCAACAAGGCTGCGATCGACCTGAACGCGGGCCGCACTTTCGAGGGCGACGCCACCAGCACGCAGCAAAACGCGCTGTCCGGCGCCATCACCGTGGTGGTGCAGGAAGTCATGCCGAACGGCTTGCTGCGCCTGGCCGGCGAGAAACTGCTGACCCTGAACCAGGGCGAGGAATTCGTCCGCCTGCGCGGCTACGTGCGCGCGGCCGACATCGACGCCGACAACAAAGTGTCGTCACTGCGCATCGCCAATGCGCGTATTGCCTATTCCGGATCCGGCACCCTGGCCGATTCCAATTCGCCCGGTTGGCTGACCCGCTTCTTTACCGGTCCCCTGATGCCGTTCTAAGGTGACACCATGAAACACCGTTTGTTCGCCACCCTCGCCCTGACCGCCGCGGCGCTGCTGTCCGCCGCCATGCCGGTCCAGGCCGCGCAAACCCTGCGCAACCTCGTGACCGTGGAAGGCGTGCGGGAAAACCCGCTGGTCGGCTATGGCATGGTGGTCGGCCTGGCCGGTTCCGGCGACACCACGCAGGTGAAGTTCGCCAGCCAGTCCGTGATCAACATGCTGAAACAGTTCGGCGTGAAAATGCCGGACGGTTCCGATGCAAAAAGCAAGAACGTGGCGGCCGTCATGGTGTCGGCGGTATTCCCGCCCGGTTACCGGCGCGGCCAGGCCATCGACATCACCGTCTCGTCGATGGGCGATGCGAAAAGCCTGCGCGGAGGCACACTGCTGCTGACGCCGCTGAAAGCCGCCGACAATGAAGTCTATGCGCTGGCCCAGGGCAATGTCGTGGTGGGCGGTTTCGCCGCCGGCGGCAAGAGCGGCTCGTCGGTGACGGTCAATACCCCGACCGCCGGCCGCATCCCGAACGGCGCCATCATCGAGCGCGAAATCGCCACGGATTTCGCCACCAAGCCGTCGGTGCGGCTGTCGCTGCGCCATCCGCATTTCCAGACCGCCACCAATATCGTCGATTCCATCAACCGCCAGTTCGGCCAGATCGCCACCACCACCGATGGCACCAGCGTGGAAGTGGTGGCGCCGGACAATCCGACCCAGCGCGTGGCGTTCATGGCGAAACTGCAATCGCTGCCGATCGACGTGGGTGACGAAACCCCGAAAGTCGTCTTCAATTCCCGTACCGGCACCGTGGTGATCGCCGAAGGCTTGCGCGTGCGCCCGGCCGCCGTCACGCACGGTTCGCTGAAAGTCACGATCGAGGAAAGCACCAAGGTCAGCCAGCCCAACGCGCTGTCGCAGGGCGGCACCACGCAGGCATCGGCGCAGACCCAGGTCAGCGTCGACCAGAACGCCGCGCAGACCTTCAAATGGCCGGGCGGCGCCCGCCTGCAAACCATTATCGACACCATCAACAGCCTCGGCGCGACACCGGACGACATCATGGCGATCCTGCAGGCGCTGGACCAGGCCGGCGCGATCGAAGGCGAACTGGTGGTGATCTAAAGGCGCATGACCATGGAAAACCGCTTCGCACCATTGATGCCGCGCCAGCTCGACATGGGCAAACAGGAAGGCGGCCTGGCGCCGGTCCGCGATGCCGCCACCCAGGCGGCCGGCGAACTGGCCGCCAGCGACCCGATCGACCCGGTCTACCGCGCCAAGGCCACCGAAGCCGCGGTCAAGTTCGAGTCGTTCTTCATTTCGCACATGATGCACCAGATGCGCACGTCGAGCCGCAACTTGCAGGAAGACGACAGCGGCCATCGCGACAAGACCAACGACGACATGCTGGACATGGCCGACAACATGGTGGCCGACCAGATGGCGGGCCGGCGCGCGTTCGGCATTGCCGACGCGATCCTGCGCCAGTTGTTGCCTACCGCCGGCCCCGCGCCCGCCCCGGCCGGCGCCGCCCTGCCGCTCCATCCGGCTGCCGCGCCGATGCCTCTTTCCAAAGAGCAACACAAAGTGTTGCCGGACACAAAATCCTCACCATCGATTTAATGTCCGGCCGGCGCCGGTCGCCTTAAACAGTTAACCGGCCGGACTCCATGCACACAGCAGGCAATCCCGGCCCCTACCTGGAAAGACTTGCTACATGAGCATCATCAACAACGCACTGTCTGGAGCCATCGCCGCGCAAACCGCGCTGTCGACCACGAGCCAGAATATTGCCAACTTGCAAACCAAGGGGTATACGCGCCAGGGCGTGAACCTCGGCTCGGTCGCCCCCGGCATCACCAGCAAGGCGCCCGGCATGGGCGTGCAGGTGACGGGCCTGGCGCGCTTTTCCGATGCCTACAAGAGCCAGCAATTGTGGCGCGCCGCGTCGGACCAGGGCCAGTACAGCCAGAACCAGCCTTACCTGTCGCAGCTGGAACGCGTGATGGGGGACGACAAGTCCAGCATCAGCGCCGGGGTCGACCAGTTTTTCAAGGCGCTCAACGCGGCCGGCGTCGACCCGACCTCCACCCCGCTGCGCCAGCAGGTGGTGACGGCGGCCAACGCCATGTCGCAGCACTTCAACAGTATTTATAACGTGATGGCGAACCAGCGGCTGTCGATCGACCAGCAGCGCGAAGCCCTGATTCCCAATATCAATGCCGACATCGATTCGATTGCCCGCCTGAACCAGAACATCATCGGCGCCGAAGCGCTGGGCACCAACGTCTCGGCGCTGATCGACGAACGCGACCAGGCCATCGACCGGCTGGCCTCGAAGCTGTCGATCGAAGTCATCGAACAGCCGGACGGGTCGCGCAGCGTCTCGCTGCGTACCGGCCAGCCGCTGGTGATCGGCCCGCAAGGCTCGACCATGTCGTTCCGCCAGACCAATGACGGCGCCGTGTTGAACCTTGCATTCGGCCAGAATTCGTTCCAGTTGAACGACAGCGCGCTGGGCGGCCAGATGGGCGGCCTGTCCTCGTACAAGAACCAGATCCTGGCGCCGCTGCAGCAATCCATCGTCGACATGGCGGCCCAGCTGTCGGACAAGGTCAATACGCAATTGCAGGCCGGCTTTGACGTCAACGGCAACCCCGGCATTGCGCTGTTCAATTTCAATGCCGCCAGCACCACCGGCATGCTGCAGATCGACCCGGCTTTCGAAGCCGGCCAGCTGGCGTTTTCCGCCGACGGCACGCCCGGCGACAGCGCCAACCTGCAGAGCCTGATCGCGATCCGCACCCAGTCCATCACCCTGCCGTCGATCGGCTCGGTCCTGGTGGGCGACGCCGATACGCAGATGGTGGGCAAGCTCGGCATCGACAGCCAGCAAAACCAGGCCTTGCTGAAAACCGCGGACACCATCCGCCAGCAAGCCGAAGACGACTGGAAAGCCACGTCCGGCGTCAACCAGGATGAGGAAGCGGTGAACCTGATGGAATTCCAGAAAATGTACCAGGCGAACATGAAAGCCATCGCCGTGGCCAATGAACTGTTCGACTCCACCCTGCGGATGTTCTGAGGAGCCATCACATGCGTATCGCGACTTCTCAATTCCAGGCTTCGATGAACCGCTCGCTGGCGGTGAACCAGGAAAAAATCAGCCAGTTGACCGAACAGATGGCGTCCGGCGCCGCGGTCATGGTGCCGTCCGACGACCCGCTGACCAACGTGCGCATTTCCCGCCTGAACCGCGAGGAAGCACAGATCGGCCAGTACCGCGCCAATATCGACGCGGTGAAGATCCGCCTGCAGAAAAACGAAACCTTCCTGACCAGCACGGTCGGCGACATCAACCAGGTGCGCGACTTGCTGGTGTGGGCGCTCGACGGCGGCTCCGTCACGCCGGAAGACTTGCAATCGATGAAACAGTCGCTGACGTCGCTGCGCGATTCCATGCTGTACAGCGCCAACGTGCGCGATGCGGAAGGCCGCTATGTCTTCTCCGGCACGCTGACGGCCACCCAGGCCATCACGTTCGATGAAAATGCTGCGCCCGGTTCGCGTTACACCTATACTGGCAATGACGGCAAGCAGCAGGTCGTGGTCGGCAACGGGATTTCCCAGACCGCCAACGTCAACGTGCAGGGGCTGGAATCGTTCCTGAACCAGATCGACGCCACGCTCGATGGCTTGCAGGCCGGTGTCTCGTCCAACGATCCGGCCATGCGCGCCACGCTGCAGGCCAACCTGGTCGGCGCCGACAGCACGCTGAGCCTGATTTCCACGAAAATCGCGGACCTGGGCGGTGCGCAAAACATCATGGCGACGCTGGCCGACAACCATTCCAATGTCAGCCTGTCGAACCAGATGGCGCTGACGGATCTGGGGAAATTGGACTACGGTGTCGCGGCCACGGATTTAAATGGCTACAATATTGCTTTGCAATCCACTTACAAGGCGTATGCCAAAGTAAGCAACCTGTCTCTCTTTAACGTACTGTAATTCGCATGCAAATCGCTCAGCGCACCAGTTCCAGCGGAATTGCCGCCCCGTCGGGCAGCAAGACCAGCTCTGCCGGCAAGGTCGATTCGACCAGCTCGGCAGCGCAATCCGCTGCGCCAGAGCAGGTCGGCGCCGCCAGCGCCCCTGCCCCGGTGGCCCGGCGCGGCTTGAGCAATTGGGACCAGCCGCTGCAACGGGACATTTCCGGTGCACAGCAAGCCGTTGATTTCCTGGAACAAAGCGCCGCCCAACTGCGCGCCCTGAAAGCGGAGTTGTCCGCCAAGCTGGCCAGCCGCCAGGGCCGCGACGGCCAGGTGGAAGCCCGCGTCCGCCAGTTCAGCGATACCTGGCGCAACCGCCAGGAAGCGTCCGGCGGCACCCTCGACAGCCAGCTCAGCTTCAGCAGCACAGAATCGCAGCAGCGCTTCAAAGTGCGAGGCATGACCATGGGGAACCTGCGTCACGGCGCCCGCGAAACGCTGGCCATTGCAGTCGGCAACGGGGCACAGGGGTTGCGTTCGGTCCAGCTGGAACCGGGCTTGTCAGACGAGGAAATCATCGCCCGCTTCAACCAGGCGCTGGCGCCGGTCAATATCAGCGTTTCGATGGCCGACAACGGCGACCTGGAGTTTGCCACGCCGGAATCGAACTGGTCCAATGTGCGCGATACGCTGGCCGTGCAGGGCAGCGGCATCCGCTACCCGACCGGCCAGTTGAACCGCGTGCGCACCGAACCGGAACCGCCCGTCATCATGCCGGAACAGTGGCACACCAATGACGCGGAAATGATCCGCCAGACGCTGCAGCAAGTGATCCAGGCGCTGGCCCACGTGGAAGCCGCGCTGTCGAAAGTCAACCTGGCGCTGGCCGATGCGTCACAGCGCGCCAATTCAGCGATGCCGGAAGTCAGCGCGGCCGGCATGGACCAGGCGGCGCAGAACTTCGTCACGACCGCGACCGAGCCCAGCTACTCTTCCCTGCTGAGCCTGACGTCGGCGCTGACCGGCATCAACCGCGAGCGCGTGATGGCGCTGCTGGGCTTGCGGATGTGATTATAAGGAAAAACTTTCCTCAAGGCAACTACAAATCAAACGGGCCCGCGCGGCCCGTTTGACATGGCGCCGCCGGCGTCGCGAGGCAGTTCTCAAGGCAGGCGCGGCAAGCCGTTCCTGGCCAGGCCGGCAAATTTGTTGGCCTGCACCGCGTGCGCGAAGACATAGCCTTGCGCATAATCGCAACCGGCGGCCACCAGCAGCGCCTGCTGCGCCGGGGTTTCCACGCCTTCCGCCACGACTTTCAAGCCCAGCTTGTGGGCCATGACGATCAGCGCTTCGCACAGCGCCAGATCGCTGGAGTCGCCCACCATGTCCTGCACCAGCGAGCGGTCGATCTTCACGAAATCGATGTCGAACCGGCGCAAATGCGCCATCGAACCGTAGCCGGTGCCGAAATCGTCGAGCGCCACCTGCAGGCCCATGGCGCGGTATTGGCGCAGGCGCTCCAGCACTTCGGCGGCGTCATCGAGCAGCACGCTTTCCGTCACGTCGATGACGATGGAACGCGGCGCCAGGCCCAATGTTTCCACGTGATCGAGCCAGCCCGCGGCGCCGCTGCCGCGCAATTGCGCCGGCGACTGGTTGATGCTGACCTGGAACGGGCGCCCCAGCTCCTGCTGCCAGAGCCGCACCTGCTCCGAGGCGCGGCGGAACACCCAGTCGCCGATGTCCACGATCAGCCCGCTTGATTCCGCGTACGGCATGAAATCGTGCGGATGCAGCAGGCCCCGCTCCGGATGGCGCCAGCGCAGCAACGCTTCGGCACGCTCGATCATGCCGGTGTTGAGGTTGACGATCGGCTGGTAATACAGTTCGAACTGGCCATTGGCCAGCGCATGGCGCAAGTCCGCCGACAGGCGCTGGCGGCGCTGCGCGGCCTGCTGCAAATCCGGCGTGAAGTAATGGAAGCGGTTGCGGCCGGCGTTCTTCGCGGCATACATGGCCTGGTCCGCGTGCCGCAGCAATTCCGCCGCATCGGACGCGTCGGACGGAAACAGGGCAATGCCGACCGACGCCGACACGCTGCCGTCGCCGCCATCGAGGCGGAACGGCTGGCGCAGCGACGCGATGATGTTGTGCGCGACGCGGTCGGCCGACGCCGCATGGTCCAGGCCCGGCACGATCACCACGAATTCGTCGCCGCCCAGCCGCGCCAGCGTGTCGGTCGCGCGTACGCAGGCCGTGATGCGGGCCGCCGCCTCCACCAGCAGCGCGTCGCCCTGTTCATGGCCGTAGCGGTCGTTGACTTGCTTGAAGCCGTCAAGGTCGATGAACAGCAGGGCCAGCAGCAATCCTTCGCGGCGGGCTTTCTTCATTTCCTGCGCCAGCCGGTCATGGAACATGTGGCGGTTCGGCAGCGCCGTCAACTGGTCGAAATTGGCTTGCTGCCAGATCAGCTCGGACGACTGGTGCGATTGCGTGATGTCCGACACCAGCGCCAGCGCGCCAAGGTAGGCGCCGGCATGGTCGAAAATCGGGTTGGTGGCCAGGGTGGCCCATAACACGTTCCCATCCTTGCGCATGAACTTGAACTCATGGCGCTCGGCGATGCCTTGCTGGCGGCGCGCGATATTGCGCTCCAGTAGCGCGCGTCCCTCGTCGTCCATGAACGCCACCAGCGGCTGGCCCAGGATTTCCTCGATGCTGTACCCCAGCATGGAAGCCATCTTGGGATTGACGAACGACGTGCGGGCCTGGCTGTCGATTTCCCAGATGCCTTCTTCCGCGCTGTGCACGATGCGGCGGAAGCGTTCCTCGCTTTTTTCCAGCGCGGCCAGCTTGCCTTCGGCCAGCTCCAGTACCACGCGGATGGCCTGGCCGCTGCCATCCGCGCTGGCGCGCAAGGTGGCGGCAAAACCCGTATCGCCCGGCTGGCCGTGCGTCAATTGCAGGTTGCAGCATTGCGGGTCGGTGGTATTGGCCGCGTCGCGGATGAAGGCGTCGAAATCGGGCAGGAAGCGTGGCGCGACGAACTGGCGGAACGGGACCTGGCCAGACTGGTTGCGCCGCAGGCCCAGCAAGCCGGCCCCGACGATGTTCATTTGCAGGATGGTGGTGTCGAACGCCAGCAGGAAATAGCCGACCGGCGCCAGCAGGTAGATATCGTTGAAGTACGCCTGTTCCTGTTCATAGCGGGCCCGCTCCGGCGTCAGCGCCAGCTCGTCCGGCGCACCCGGGTTGCCCGCGGCCAGCGCGCCATTGCCCCATGCCGGCCGCAGCACGTCCGATTGCAACACCGATGCCTGCAATTGCTTGTCCATGCCACCGCCCTTCCCGTGGAATGGCGCGCCAACAGATCGCGCGCTATCTTTAAACCTAGACTAGCATGGCCCCATAGGTGTGTCGAGTGTACGAACACAACAGGAACGCGCCGGTTCAGCGGGCGTGCGGCTGGTTCAGGCGGCGTTCCGCGTAACGCTGCACCGCTTCAAACGCCAGGCTCATGAGCCAATAAATCGCGGCGGCGGCCATGTACAGCGGCAGTGGCTGGAACGTGGCGGCAATGACTTCCTTGGTCGACAACATCAATTCCGTCATGGTGATGACCGACACCAGCGAGGTATCCTTGATCAGGCTGATCAGGCTGTTGCTCATGGCGGGCACGGCCACGCGCAGCGCCTGCGGCAGCACCACGTGCACCAGGGTTGCGCGGTAACCCAGGCCAAGCGAATAGCTGGCCCACCACTGGCCGCGCGGCACCGCGGCAATCGCGCCGCGCAGGCTCTCCGACAGGTAGGCGCCCGCGTTCAGGCTCAGCGCCAGGATGCCGGCCGTGACCGGCGTGAATTCGATGCCGATGCCGGGCAAGCCGTAATAAATCACGAACAATTGCACCAGCAGCGGCGTGCCCCGCATCACGCTCACGTAAAGCGCGGCCGGCCACGCCAGCACGCGCCACGGCAGGATGCGCAACACCGCGACAGGGAAGCCGATCAGCAGGCCGCCGGCCATGGCGGCCACGGCAAACAGCAAGGTGTTGCCGGCGCCGGCCAGCATGACGGGCGCGGCTTCCCGCAACAGCGTCAGCCAGTCCACTTACGGCGCCCGGGTGACGTCCACCCCAAACCATTTCACGGCAATGGCCTTCAGGCTGCCGTCGGCGGCCGCGTCGGCCAGCGCCTTGTTGACGGCGGCCTTGAATTCCGGGTTGCCCTTCCTGAAAGGGATGGCGGCGCGCTCGAGGTTGCCGACCCGGGCCCCGGCGCGGATCGGCAAGTCCGACGTCTTGACCAGGTAGGCCGTCATCAGGCTGTCGTTGAGCGCGGCATCGATGCGTCCCACGGCCAGGTCGCGCAGGTTTTCCGGCGCGCCGGGATAGCTGCGCACGTCGATGCCGCCGGCCGCCTTGGCCTGCTGTTCGAACACGCTGCCCTGCCCCACGCCGACTTTTTTGCCTTTCAGGTCGGCCAGCGAGGCGTACGCGGCCTTGTCGTCGCGGCGCTGGATCAGTTGTGGCGTCGAATACGTGTAGGGCGTGGAAAAGTCGAACGCCAGTTCCCGCTTGGGCTGGATCGTCACCTGCGACACGATCACGTCATACTTGCCGCTGGCCAGCCCGGCCAGGATGCCGGCCCACTCGGTGGTGACGAATTCCGGTTTCAAACCGAGTTTGCCGGCCACGAGTTTCGCCACGTCGACGTCATAGCCCAGCAATTCGCCGGTTTTCGCATCCTTGTAGTTAAACGGCGGATACGTGCCTTCCATCGCGATTTTCAACGTACCGCGCGCCTTGACGGTGGCCAGCAGGTCGGGGGCGGCGGCGTGGACGCGGGCGCCGGTGGCCAGCAGCAGCGCGGCTGCCAGCGTGAGGGTGGTACGGCGGGACAGTGCCATGGAAGTCCTTCTGTTGGTTTCTTGGTTTAATAGCGGGTGCGCTGCCCGCGGCCGAAATTGTGGCCGACCACCAGGATCGACGAGGCGATCAGGCCGGACAGGCCGAGGATCAGTTGCACCAGCTTATCGTCGGGCAAGATCCAGCGCGCCCCCTTCGGCGGCTCGACCTGGCCCACCGCCACGATCAGCGGCGCCACCCATTCGGCTTCTTCCGTCACATCGAGGATGACGGCGCCATCCTGCGTGGTCTGCATGTAGATCTCGCCCCCTTCGGCCAGGGTGAAACACACGCCGTAGCCGGTTTCATGGGGAGCGATCAATTCCTGCATCGCGAAGTTGTGTTCGGCAATCCACAACTCCACGTCGGCCGGGGTTTCCAGCGCCGTCCATGGCACGGGACGGAAGCGTGGACGCGCACCGGCGTTCTCATTATCGTGCTGCATGATGTCCTGAAATAGCGGGTAATCCCGCAGTGTAATGGAATCGCCCGGATTCATCACCCTTTCCAGGTCCGCTTCAAGCCGGTATCGGCGTGGATCCAGCCGCCGCGCGGGCCGGAGCGGTAGTAAAAGCCGACGCCGCCCTGGCGGAAACTGCGCACCAGGCCGCCCAGCACTTCTTCATTGAGGTTGGCGATGCGGATATCGGCCGCCTTGCCTTCCATGTGCAGCGACTGGCGCGCGGCCGGGATGCCCTGCTCGATCAGTTTGTTGTTGGAACTTTTGGTCCGGTAGCCGGACAGGATTTCCACCGGGCTGTCGATACCGTAGCGCGCCACGAATGCCTGGGCGCCCCACAGGGTTTCCAGCAATTTCGGGTCGATCGGCGCGGTTTCCTTGCCATTCACGTCGCGCAGCAAATGGCACAGTTCCTGGTAGGCCGAGTCGATCAACTCGCCGTCTTTCCAGTACAGCAGCCTGGTTTTTTCACCGCTGGCCGGCCGCACCAGCTGGATCGTGCGCGGCTTGAGCCAGAATTCGAGGTCCAGCGATTGGGCATCGAAGATGTCGGGCGGCGGTTCCAGGTCTTCGTCCGGCGGCGGCGCCAGTTGCGCCAGCTGGGTGGGCTTGTCCGCCGCCTTCGCGGCCCCGGACGGGGATTTGGCGGCAGGCTTGGGGGTGGCCCTGGCTTGCCGCACCGGTTCCGCGCGCGCCGCGCACCCCAGCAGCGGCGCACCGATAAAACTGGCGGCCGTCAGGCCCAAACCGGTCTGTAAAAAATCTCTGCGCGTTGCCATAGTCATTCCGATAAAACAATACCGCGATACTATAGCTGATTAGCCGAGGGAGTTGAGAAACCGCTTTAAGAGTGTGTTGCAGGCTTAAGAGAAAATTAAGCCTGCCATTCTTACAGCGGCCAGCCCGCGCCGGCCGGTTCCGCGCGCGCCGCCGGCGCCGCCAGCGCCGGTTGTGGCGCGTCCAGCAATGCGCCCTGGGCCAGCAGCGGCGTCCCGGCCGCATCGGCGACCCGGTGCAGCGCCTGCAGCGCCGCCCCCGTGTCGAGCCGGCGGAATTCCGCGCGCACGCCGGCCCGGCGCGCCTGTTCCAGCAACGCCACGGTGGCCGCGTCGCCGTCGATCGACGTCCCCACCGCGCGCGCATCGAGGCGCAGCACGTCCGGCCGCACCCGCTCCAGCAGCGCGGCGCCGTCGGCGGCGCCCGCCGCCTGCACCGCAAAGCGGAAACCGTTGCGGCGGTAATTGTCGGCCACGTAATTGATCAGCCAGCCCTGTTGCGCCGTCACCGGCGGCAACAGCAGTACGATGCGCGCCAGCGGCAATTCCAGCGCATCGAGGATGCGGCGGAATGCATGGCCGTGATTGCTGGAGACCGCGCTCAGCAACCGGCTATGCACGTTCAGGTACAGGTCCGGCCGCCCGGCGCCGGCGGCCTCCTCCTGGCGAAAGAAATTTATCGCATGCAGCATGCGGCACAGGCGGTCGAGTTCCACCGACTCATCGTCGCTGGCTGCGCTGTCGAGCAGCTTCCACAGCGACAAGCCCTCGCCGCCGCCCGCCGCGCTGCGCGCCAGCCCTTCGTACGCCAGCGCCACTCCGTGCTGCAATTCCCGCACCGGCTGGAAAGCGCTGGTCATCGTGCAATTGAAAAAGCGGCCCTGGGCGCGGCCCTGGGCGTCGAGCTGGATGCTGGTGTGGGCGGCGCCGTCGCGGGACAGGCGGGACAGGTATTGGTTCAGGACGGGAAAGCTCATCTTGTCAGGCTCCAGGTGGCGGCAATGGCGACACCTTAGCGCAGCGGCGAGGCTGGCAAAACGAATGGTTTATTCGATCAACATGCGTTTTATGCATATCGAAGCCTACTTCGGATTACAACTATGCATATGGAAAAACATTCGTTCCACCGCTGGCGCGGCGCCGCTATCGTCTATCCATCGTAATTTTTCTTGCGGTGTGACCATGTGCCAGCTCCTCGGAATGAACAGCAACCAGCCTGCCGACCTGCGTTTTTCATTCGCGGGCTTTGCCGAACGGGGCGGCCGCACCGGCGAGCACACGGACGGCTGGGGCATCGCCTTCCACACCCCGCGCGGCGTGCGGGTGATCCGCGACGAGCGCGCCTCGGTGGCGTCGCCGCTGGCCGAACACGTCAAGCGGCGACGCATCAAGGCCGCCAACGTGGTGGCGCACATCCGCAAGGCCACGCAAGGCCGGATCGCGCAGGAAAACTGCCACCCGTTCACGCGCACCCTGTGGGGGCGCACCTGGTCGTTCGCCCACAACGGCGACTTGAAAGGGTTTTATCCCGACAGCGGCGGCTATGACGCCAGCGGCGATACCGACAGCGAGCGCGCGTTCTGCTATCTGCTGTCGGGCCTGGCCGAGCGGTTCGGCAGCCGGCCGGGCCGGCGCGCGCTGTACGTGGCGGTGTCGGAACTGGCGGCGGAAATCGCCGTGCACGGCGTGTTCAATTTCCTGCTGTCCGATGGCGAGACCCTGTTTGCCCACTGCTCGACGCAGCTGCATTATGTGGCGCGCAGTTATCCCTTCGCGCGCGCCAGCCTGGCCGACTGCGACCGCAGCATCGACTTCCGCCGCCACAATGGCCCGGACGACCGCATGGCCGTGATTGCCACGCAGCCGCTGACCACCGACGAGACCTGGCACGCCTTCGTGCCGGGGGAATTGAAAATGTTTGCCGGCGGCCGCGCGCTGGAAGCGGCCAGCCTGGAGACGGCGGCGCCGGGCCGGCGCCAGGGCGCGTGCGCCTGCGCGCTGTAAAACGCCACGCTCGCCACTGTCAATGGCGCCGGCCGCCGGCGCCGGCTGTGAAGGACGCCGCCCTGTTGAGGACGCTACGCTGCCGGTCGGGAAGAGCGCCGGCCTGCGCGGCAATGCCGGCACGCCGGCGCGACCTCAGGCCGCGACCGCGTTCAAGCCGATGGAAATGCGCGGCGCCGCCACCGGGTGTGGTTCGACGTGGTGTTCCAGCCAGTTCGGGAATACCAGCATCTGGCCCACCGCCGGCTGCGCCGCGGTCAGCCCGCCGCCGTTGAAGCCCCGTCCCGCCACCTGTCCCAGCTTGACGGCCGGGCGCGGGTCGTGGAACAGCACCGGGTTCGATCCTTCCGGCACCTGCAGGTAAAACGCGCCCGACAACAGGCGGTTCGGGTGCATGTGCTGCATGTTGAAGCCCCCCTCGTCATGCAGGTTGACCCATCCCTCGACGCGGAAGCGGATCGCGCCGGGCAGCTGCATTTCCTGCAGCGCCTGGCCAAACACGGTTTGCGCGGCGCCGTGCAGCGGTTCGAACGCCTGGTGCTGCAACAGCGTGGTGTCGCTGTTCCAGCCGCGCCGGATGGTGCGCCCGGCAGGTTGCGGCTGCGCCTGGCGCATTTGCCGGATCAGGTCCAGCCAAAGGGGAAAATACGGTTGCAAATAACCGAGGTCGAACGACCAGATGGTGGTCGGGAAGATATCCTGGCGGCTGACGGCGATTTCTGGCATGCGGACCTTTCGTGGACTGGGCGGGGCGCCGGGATGGAATTGAGGCGGAGTTCAGCCCGGCACCGGGTGAAGCATATCAGGCCGAGTTGCAGTTGCAAAAGCGCTTGCGGGGCTTGGCCTCGTCGCCGTCGGCGGGCGCGTCGCAGCCGCCCAGCTGCTTCCAGAAAAAAGTGGTTTCCACGCCATAGGGCGAACGCACCTGGCCGGCGCGCGTATAGCCGTGCCGCGCGAAAAAACCTTCGCCGGTGGCGGTACTGTGCAATTGCAGGGCCTTCACGCCCCAGCCGCGCGCAATGTCTTCCATGCGCGCCAGCAGCATCTTGCCGAGCCCCAGGCCGCGCGCTTCCGGCAACAGGTAGCACAGCGCCAGCTTGCCGGCGCCGGTCAGCAGCGCCACGCCGACCACCGCGCCATCCTGCAGCGCCACCAGCGAGTGGTTGGTGGGCGAGGCGAACCAGCTGGCCACCATTTGCGGGGTCTTGTTGCCGAGCCACGCGCCGAGGATGGCGGGGTCGTTGTTGTGGTCGAGGACACAGCATTCGGCAATGGAGCGCCGTAATACGTTGCATGCCGCAGCGGCGTCACCAGATGCAGCAATACGAATTTCAAGACTCATGTGTACTCACAAAATAATGCCGATCACCCGGCGCCGGCGGCTTGCCCCCGGCACACAGCGCGACTATACACCAGCCGCAAAAAGCCCGTGTCGCGTGCCGTGCGTTTTGTCCAGCCTCGAAATCGTGATTTATATATTACGAAAAATTCGTATCTTTTCCGGCGCGAATTATAGACCATGCCTATATGTTTTTCACAAATGGAACAAAGCTCCCATGACACATAAAAGTAATAAGCGCCGCACCCTGCTGGCATCGGTCCTGCTGGCCGCCACCGTCCCGCTGGCCGCGCCGGCCCTGGCCGCCGACACCACGATCCTGAACGTGTCGTACGACGTGATGCGCGAAGTCTTCAAGGACATCAATCCGGCCTTCATTGCCGACTACAAGAAGAAAACCGGCGAAACCGTGACCGTCAACCAGTCGCACGGCGGCTCGTCGAAACAGGCGCGCTCGGTGGCCGACGGCCTGGAAGCGTCGGTGGTGACGCTGAACCAGGCCAATGACGTGGACTTGCTGGCGGACCGCGGCCTGGTGGCGGCGGACTGGAAAGCCAAATTCCCCAACAATGCCGCGCCGTTTTATTCCACGGTGATTTACCTGGTCCGCAAGGGCAACCCGAAGGGCGTCAAGGATTGGCCGGACCTGGCCAAGCCGGACGTCAAGGTCATCATTCCCAACCCGAAAACCTCGGGCAACGGCCGCTATACGTACCTGGCGGCCTGGGGTTCGGTGTTGAAAAAAGGCGGCACCGAAGCGCAGGCGCGCGAGCTGGTCGGCAAGATCTTCAAGAACGTGCCGGTCATGGATACCGGCGGGCGCGCCGCCACGACCACGTTTGCGCAGCGCCAGCTGGGCGACGTGCTGGTGACGTTTGAAAACGAAGTCTTCCTGGTCAAGGAGGAATTCGGCGACAATTTCGACATCGTCTATCCGCCCACGTCGGTGCTGGCCGAATCGCCGGTGGCCGTGGTCGACAAGGTGGTGGACAAGCGCAACCTGCGCAAGCCCGCCACCGCCTACCTGAATTTCCTGTATTCGGACGCCGGCCAGGAAATCCTGGCGAAACACCATCTGCGCCCCCGTTCGGACGCGGTGGCGAAGAAATACGCGGCAACGTTCAAGCCGATCACCCTGCAAAGCGTCGACGAAGTGTTCGGCGGCTGGCGCGCGGTGCAGAAAAAGCACTTCGACGACGGCGGCGAATTCGACCGGATCTATAGCGTGAAATAAGCGCTCCTCCCCTTCCCGCCAGCCCCGCCGCCCCGCGCCGCGGGGCTTTTTTGCATTTCAGCGACGGATACGGCTGACATTCCATGGACGAGCCCGCTGATTTCCTGTATCGTCAATCCTTAGGAAATGTTGCCGTACAGATATTACGCAAAACCATTGCGGACGACGCTGATACGCCGCCGATTTTCCGTCCTTCCCAATTTCAAATTCACATGATCAAGAAAACAGTAGCCGCCCTGCTGATGTCCTTGAGCGCCGCCGCTATGGCGTTGCCGCTCGGCTCGCAAAACGTGCTGGTGGTCGAA
>CBIHOX010000051.1:0-35602 GCA_966211685.1 uncultured Pseudoduganella sp. | reverse complement strand
ATACCGGCCTGTCACGCCGGGGGTCGCGGGTTCGAGCCCCGTCCGCTCCGCCAGCCCAGCATGCGACATACGTTGACTGAAGGAAGCCAGGCTTGACGGCCCGGCAGCCAGGTCGACCTTGGAGTGGTAGTTCAGTTGGTTAGAATACCGGCCTGTCACGCCGGGGGTCGCGGGTTCGAGCCCCGTCCACTCCGCCAAGATTCCGAAACCCCTGCAGCTGGAAAGTTGCAGGGGTTTTTTGCATTGACGGCCCTTGCCGTCCAGGCATTGTTGCCGTTTTGTCTTGCCCGACACTTGTCGCACACGGTAGAATCGCGTGCGCGGGCGGACCCAGGGTCCGCCTTTGCCATTTCTCTCAACATCATTGGCGGACCATGTTTGAATTTATACGCACGCATCAAAAACTGATGCAGATCTTCCTGGCGATCCTGATCGTGCCGTCGTTTGTCTTCGTCGGTGTCAGCGGTTACAAGAGCTTTGGCGACGACGCCAACACGCTGGCCAAAGTAGGCGACCACGCGATTACGCGCCAGGAGTGGGAACAGGCCCAGCGCAAGCAGCTCGACACGTACCGCCAGCGTCTCGGCCAGCAGTTCGACCAGAAAATGTTCGATACGCCCGAGTTCCGCCAAAGTGTGCTGGACCAGCTGATCACGGAACGCGCCGTGGTGGCCGAGGCATCGCGCAATCACCTGACGATTTCGCCGGCGCGCCTGCAAAAGCTGATCTTCGAAGCGATCCGTGACGTGCCCGGCATCGTCAAGCCGGACGGTTCCATCGACATGGAAGTGTATCGCCGCATCCTGGCGCAATCGCAGGGCCTGACGCCGGAAGGCTACCAGCAGCTGGTCATGAAGAGCGAGACCACGCAGCAGGTGGGCGGTTCGGTGGCCGCGACCGGCTTCGTGCCGCGCACGGTGGCCAAGCTGGTGTCGGACTTCGGTGCGCAAGAGCGTGAAGTGCAGGAACTGGCGCTGCCGGCCCAGCAATTCATGGACAAGGCCAAGGTCACCGACGAGATGGTGAAGGCGTTCTACGACAAGAACGCCAAGATGTTCGAAGTGCCGGAACAGGCGAAGATCGAATACGTGGTGTTCAACGCGGCGGCCGTGTCGTCGCAGGTATCGGTGACCGACGAGGAAATCGCGGCCTACTACAACGGCAACACCAAGCGTTTCACGGCGCCGGAAGTGCGCCGCGCCAGCCAGATCATGGTCGCGCTCAAGCCCGGTGCAAGCGCCGCCGACAAGGCCGCCGCCAAGGCCAAGGCAGACGCCATCCTGGCCGAAGTGAAGAAAGCGCCGGCCGATTTCGCGAAGATCGCCAAGGCCAAGTCCGAAGACCCGGTCTCGGCGCCGCAGGGTGGCGACATGGACGTGCTGGACCGCGCATCGCTGCCGAAAGCGCTGGGCGACGCGGCCTTCGCCGCCAAGCAGGGCGATATCGTGGGTCCGGTGGAGACCGAGTTCGGCTACCACATCGTGACCATCACCTCGCTGAAGCCGGAGGCCGTCAAGCCGCTGGCCGAAGTCAAGGAAGAAATCGCGGCCGACCTGAAGAACCAGAAGGCCGGCAAGAAGTACACGGAAATGGCCGAAGCCTTCACCAACACCGTGTATGAACAGGCCGACAGCCTGAAGCCGGTGGTGGACAAGCTGAAGCTGGAAGTCAAGACCGCGGAAAACGTGACGCGCACGCCGTCGCCCGTGGCCGGCCAGGCGCCGTACAACAACGCGAAATTCCTGGCGGCGCTGTTCTCGGACGACGTGTTGAAGAACAAGCGAAACACCGAAGCCGTGGAAGTGGCGCCAAGCACGCTGGTGTCGGGCCGCATCGTGGAATACAAGCCGGCCGCCAAGCGCCCGCTGGCTGAAGTGGAGCCGATGATCCGACAGCGCGTGCAGGTCGAGGAAGCCATCAAGCTGGCCAGGAAGGAAGGCGAAGCCAAGCTGGCCGCCGCCAAGGCCAGCGGTGCGGCGGACGGCTTCGCGCCGGCCAAGCTGGTCTCGCGCGCCAATCCGAACGGCATCAACCCGGCCGCCGCCGCGGAAGTCATGAAGGCCGACGTATCGAAACTGCCGGCCTACGTTGGCGTGGAAATCCCGGGCCAGGGCTATGGCGTGTACCGCATCGGCAAAGTGCAGCAGCCTGCCCAGCAAGACGCCGCGCAGCGCCAGGCCGAGGAACAGCAGATCGGCAACATGCTGTCGCAGCAGGAACTGTACATGTACGTGGACGCCCTGAAACAGAAAGCCAAAGTCAAGATGCTGGGCAGCGTCACCGCTCCAGCGAAGACCGACGCCGCCAACTGATCCCGCGTCATCCACCCAAAAAAGCCGCTGCCCGCCAGCGGCTTTTTTTCACCCACACCTGGTGCCAGGCGTGCATTGGTGCGTTCAGGACTGGCCAGTGCCCCATAAGCCCTGGCACGCCAACGCCGCATTGGATACGCAGCGGTGAATACCGCTCTGGCCAGGGTGATTACCCAGCCGTGGCGCCAGAGGAGGGCAGGCCCGCCGGATGCATCAATGCACGCCCGGCACCAGTGCATCAACGCACGCCTGGCACCGGGGTGGTGAGGGCGAGGGCGGCGGTGTGGAAGTCGGCGGGGGTGATGCCGGGGAGGGTGACGGCGTGGGCTTGCGCCAGCTGGGGGAAGTTGCGGTGGATGGAGCGCAGGTAGGCGGGGTCGTAGTGCTCGGCCAGCAGTGCGTCGACCAGTTCCGGCATGCGCCCGGCCGTGGCCAGGGCCTGCCAGGCGGCGATTTTTTCCTTGCCGTGCAGGCTGGTGAGATAGCCCAGCTGTTCGTTGAGCGCCTGCGCGTCCTGCGTGTAGTGCGCGTAATCGTCCATCAGCAATTGCACGCGGTCGGCGCGCGACAGTTGCAGTGCGATGCATGGGGACGCGCGCATGCGCTCGATCAGCGCGGCCGGTACGCGCAATTCGCCCACTTTCTTGCTCTCCGATTCGACGAAGACCGGGCGGGCCGGATCGAAGCGGCGCAAGCGGTCCCAGATCGCGCTCTCGAACGACTTTTGCGTCGGCTGCGGCTGGCTCGGTATACTGCCCAGCACCGAACCGCGGTGCGCCGCCAGCTGTTCCAGGTCGAGCACTTGCGCGCCGGTGGCGGCCAGCGCCTGCAGCAGGCGGCTCTTACCGCTGCCGGTGGTGCCGCACACCACGCGGAAATCCAGCATCGGCGGCTGTTCCAGCGCGGCCGCCACGAAATGGCGGTATTCCTTGTAGCCGCCGTCGAGCTGCACCACTGGCCAGCCCACCTTGGCCAGGATGTGCGCCATGGCGCCGCTGCGGTTGCCGCCGCGCCAGCAATAGATCAGCGGACGCCATTCGCGCGGCTTGTCCTGCCACAGGGTTTCCAGGTGCCGGCTGACATTGCGCGCCACGATGGCCGCGCCGATTTTCTTGGCCTCGAACGCGCCCACCTGCTTGTAGGTGGTGCCTACCAGTACCCGCTCCGCATCGTCCAGCACCGGGCAGTTGATGGCGTTCGGCAGGTGGTCCAGCGCATATTCGGAGGGGCTGCGCGCATCGATGATGGCGTCAAATGTATCGAGCTGGCCGGCCAGGTCGCTGAACTTCACTAATTCGGGATATTTCATTTTACTTTCAACAACGGTTGCAAATGTGGCCAGATATTGCCCAGGATGACGGGATGCGCCTTGGCCAGCGGGTGCAGGCGGTCGGGCTGGAACAGGTCGGCCTTCTCGGCCACGCCATCGAGCATGAACGGCGCCAGCGCGGTCTTTTCGGCGCGGCTGACGGCGCCGAACATGGCGAAGAACTTGTCGGCATAGTCGCGGCCGTAATTGGGCGGCATGCGCATGCCGACCAGCAGGATCCTGGCGCCCGCCTCGCGCGACTGCGCCACCATCGCGCGCAGGTTGGCCTCGGCGGCCGCCACCGGCAGGCCGCGCAAGCCATCGTTGGCGCCCAGTTCGATCACCACGATATCGGGATTGTGCTTTTTCAGCAGGGCCGGCAGGCGCGTGCGCCCGCCGCTGGTGGTTTCGCCGCTGACGCTGGCGTTGACGATGTCCGCGTCGACTTTCTGCTGCCTGAGTTTTTCACCGAGCAGCGCGACCCAGCCGGTGCCGGCCGCGAGCCCGTATTCCGCGGACAGGCTGTCGCCCACCACCAGGATTTTTTTTGGTGCAGAATAGGCGCTTGGCGCCATGCCCAGGCACAACACGGCAACCAGCGACAACCACAGGGTCCGCGCCCACTGGCCGCGCAGAAGGGAGAACACAACCGACATGCCTGACATTCATACTCCAATCAACAGTAAGGAAGCCCACGCCGCGATTGCCGTCGCCGGCCTGGGCAAGACCGTGGCCGACGCCAGCGGAAGCCTGGCAATATTGCACAGCGTGGATTTTACAGTGCAACACGGGGAAACGGTCGCCATCGTCGGCGCTTCCGGCAGCGGCAAGTCCACGCTGCTGGGCTTGTTGGCCGGTCTTGATGCGCCCACCTCCGGCCGCGTGCTGCTCGATGGCGTCGACCTGTACGCGCTCGACGAAGATGGCCGCGCCGCGCTGCGCAAGGCCAAGTTGGGGTTCGTGTTCCAGAATTTCCAGCTGCTGGCGCATTTGACGGCGCTGGAAAACGTCATGCTGCCGCTGGAACTCGCCGGCGATGCACAGGCACGGCCCCGCGCGCAAGCCATGCTGGAACGGGTGGGATTGGCGGCGCGGTTGCGGCATTACCCGAAATTCCTGTCCGGCGGCGAACAGCAGCGGGTCGCGCTGGCGCGCGCCTTTGTCGGCGAACCGCCGCTGCTGCTGGCCGACGAGCCCACCGGCAGCCTCGATGCCGCCACCGGCGATGCGGTGATCGCCTTGATGTTCGAATTGAACCGCGAAAAGGGTTCGACCTTGGTGCTGGTCACCCACGACCCGGCCCTCGCGTCGCGCTGTGGCAGGGCCCTGACGATAGCCGCCGGCAGGCTGTCGTAGCGGCCCTGGCCCCGGCGTTGCAGCCCCGCCTCGCTGCCGGCCGTCGTTGCGGCGTGCCACTGCGGGTGACATTGCGGGGTGGGACTGCGCGGTGGCACTACGGGGCGGCACTGCGGGGCGGCACTGCGGCGTGTCACGGATGCGCCGCCGCGGCGGCAACATCATGGCGTGGACGGCGCCTGCCCGTTCAGCGCCCGTGCATTTGCACCATGCGGTTGAGCGCCGTGCGGATGGCAGGAATCAGTTCGCCGGCCGTCACGCCGATCGGGCCCAGTCCCTCCGCCACCAGCACGTCGGCCGCCATGCCGTGCAGCCATGCCGCCGACAGCGCGGCTTCCCAGCACGGCCAGCCTTGCGCCAGCAGGCTGCCGCACAGGCCCGACAGCACGTCGCCGGTGCCTGCCGTGGCCAGCGCCGGGTTGCCGGTGGTGTTGATGACGGTATGGCCGTCCGGCCGCGCCAGCACGGTGCCCGACCCCTTGAGCACCACGATCGCCTGCAGGCGCGCGGCCAGTTCGCGCGCCGCGGCCAGGCGGTCGCACTGCACCGCGCCGGCCGGGACGCCCAGCAGCCGTGCGGCTTCCAGCGGATGCGGCGTGATCACGGTGGCGCCGCCGCGTCCTGCCACCGTCGCCTGCAGCGCGCCATCCTGCGCCAGCAGGTTCAGCGCGTCGGCGTCGAGCAGCAGCGGCGCCGCCGTGCCGACGGCGCGCGCCAGCGCGGCGCGGCTGTCCTCGGTGGCGCCGAGTCCCGGGCCGGCCACCAGCACCGCGTCCGGCAAATCGACATCCTGCGCGCGGCGCAGCATCAATTCCGGCTGTGCGCTGTCGTACGCGGGCGGTGTATCGAGATGGCACGCGTAGACGCGGCCCGCGCCCGACATCAGCGCGGCGCGCGCCGCCAGGGTGATGGCGCCTGCCATGCCGGGCGCGCCGCCGATCACGGCGACGTTGCCATAGCTGCCCTTGTGGGTGTTGTGGCGGCGCTTGCCGAGGTGGCGGGCGAAGAATTTCACGTCGTTCAGGTGGCAGCGCGTGGAGGGATACAGCGCCGCGTCGATGTCGAGCCGGGCCAGTTGCACGTTGCCCGCGTAATCGCGGCCCGAGCACGTGTACAGGCCCGGTTTCTCGGCAATGAAGGTGATGGTGTGCGTGGCCTGCACCGCCACGCCGTCACTGCCCACGATGGCGCCGGTATCGGCATCGAGCCCGCTCGGCACGTCGAGCGCCAGGCGGTTGCAGGGCAGCGCATTGACCGTTTCCACCAGCGCGCGCAGGCCGCCCTCGATGGGGCGCGCCAGGCCGATGCCGAACAGGCCGTCGACGACGAGGTTCCAGTCCTGTTCCGCCTGCACGGCCGGGGCCACCTGTTCGAAACGCGCCTTGCTGCCGCGGGCGCGCTGCAGCGCCGCTTCGCGCTCGGCACTGCCGTGGCCCGGCTGTTCGCTGCCGGCATGCCACACCAGGACCTGGGCGCCGGCAAAGGCCAGGTGGGCCGCCACTTCCAGCGCATCGCCGCCATTGTTGCCGGGACCGGCCAGCACCAGCACCCTGGCGCGGCTGGTGGAAAGCGGCAACATGTCCAACGCGGCGTTGGCGGCCGCCTGGCCGGCACGCTGCATCAGCGCGCCGGCCGGCAGGCGCTGCGCCGCGGCGTGTTCGATGGCGCGGATTTCAGCGGCGCAATACAGTGGATTCATCGGGCTCGGTTCCTTTCCAAGAAGCGGTCATTCTAACGCCAAATATTCGTGGCCGGCCGGCGCCGCCCGGCACTACAATATGCCCCTCAATCATTCCTGGGGGAGCACATGGACTGGCAATTCTGGATCGACCGCGGCGGTACGTTTACCGACATCGTTGCGCGCCTGCCCGACGGCACGCTGCGCACCCACAAGCTGCTGTCGGAACATCCGGAACGCTACCGCGACGCCGCCATTGCCGGCATCCGCCATTTGCTGGGCGCGGCCGATGGGCGGCCGCTGCCGGCCGCCACGATCGGCGCCGTGAAAATGGGCACCACGGTGGCCACCAATGCGCTGCTCGAGCGCAAGGGCGAGCCGACCGTGCTGGCCATCACGCGCGGCTTCCGTGACGCGTTGCGCATCGCGTACCAGAACCGTCCGCGCCTGTTCGACCGCCATATCGTGCTGCCGGAACTGCTGTATGCGCGCGTGGTGGAAATCGACGAACGCATCGGCGCGCATGGCGACGTGGTGGCGCCGCTGGACGAGGAGGGCGCCCGCGCCGGCCTGCAGGCGGCCTACGACAGCGGCCTGCGCGCGCTGGCCATCGTGCTCATGCACGGCTACCGCTACGGCGACCATGAAGCGCGCGTGGCCGACATCGCGCGCGCGATCGGATTCACGCAAATCTCGGTATCGCACCGGGTCAGCCCGATGATGAAACTGGTGGCGCGCGGCGACACCACGGTGGTCGACGCCTACCTGTCGCCGATCCTGCGCCGCTACGTCGACCAGGTGGCCGGCGAACTGCCGGGCGTGCGCCTGCAATTCATGCAGTCCAACGGCGGCCTCACCGATGCACGCACATTCCAGGGCAAGGATTCCATCCTCAGCGGCCCGGCCGGCGGCATCGTCGGCATGGTGCGCGCCAGCCGGCTGGCCGGTTTCGACAAGATCATCGGCTTCGACATGGGCGGCACGTCCACCGACGTGTCGCATTACGCCGGCGAATTCGAGCGCGTGTTCGAGACCCAAGTGGCCGGTGTGCGCATGCGCGCGCCGATGATGAGCATCCATACCGTGGCGGCCGGCGGCGGCTCGATCCTGCACTTCGACGGCAGCCGCTTCCGCGTCGGGCCCGACAGCGCGGGCGCCAATCCGGGCCCCGCCAGCTACCGCCGCGGCGGCCCGCTGGCCGTGACCGACTGCAACGTCATGCTGGGCAAGATCCAGCCCGAACACTTCCCGCGCCTGTTCGGACCCGACGGCCGGCAAATGCTGGACCGCGACGAAGTCAAGCAGCGCTTCGCCGAACTGGCCGGGCGCATCCGCGAAACCACCGGCAAGCGGATCGGCGCCGACGAAGTGGCGGCCGGCTTCATTGAAATCGCGGTCGGCAACATGGCCAACGCCATCAAGCAGATTTCCGTGCAGCGCGGGCACGACGTCACCGAATACACGCTGACCAGCTTTGGCGGCGCCGGCGGCCAGCATGCGTGCCTGGTGGCCGATGCGCTGGGCATGAAAACCGTCTTTATCCATTCGCTGGCGGGCGTGCTGTCGGCCTACGGCATGGGTCTTGCCGACCAGTCCGCCATGCGCGAGCAGGCGCTGGAAAGCGTGCTCGAACCCGGCGTGGAAACCGTCCTGCAGGCGCGCCTGGCGGCGCTTGGCGACGAGGCGCGCGCCGACTTGCTGGGCCAGGGCGTGGCGGCCGAACGCATCACGCTGATTGGCCGCGTGCACCTGCGCTACGAAGGCACCGATTCCGCCCTGATCGTGCTGTCCGATACCATCGACGGCATGCGGGCACAGTTCGAGGCGGCGTACCGCAAGCGTTTTTCGTTCCTGATGCCGCACAAGCGCCTGGTGGCGGAAGCCGTGTCGGTGGAAGCGGTCGGCGCGTCCGATGCGCCGCCGGAAGCCGCCGTGGCCCGGCAGCCCCCCCGCGACGGCGGCCTGCATCCGCACAGCGTGGTGCGCATGTACGGCGCGGGGCAGTGGCGCGACACGCCGCTGTACCGCCGCGCCGACACCCGTATCGGCGACGTCATCGACGGACCGGCCATCATTGCCGAAGACAACGCCACCACCGTGGTGGAGCCTGGTTGGCAGGCGCGGGTCACGCCGCAAGACCACCTGGTGCTGCGTCGCGTGCAGCCGCTGCCGGCGCGCCGCGCGACCGGCACCGAGGCCGACCCGGTGATGCTGGAAGTGTTCAACAACCTGTTCATGTCGATTGCCGAGCAAATGGGCCTGCGGCTGCAGAATACCGCGTATTCGGTCAACATCAAGGAACGCCTGGACTTTTCGTGCGCGATCTTCGACGCCGACGGCAACCTGATCGCCAACGCGCCGCACATGCCGGTCCACCTGGGCTCCATGGGTGAAAGCATCAAGACCGTGATGCGGGAAAACCAGGGCAGGATGGCGCCGGGCGACGTCTACATGTTGAACGACCCGTACAACGGCGGTACGCACTTGCCCGACGTGACCGTGATCACGCCGGTGTTCGACGAGGCCGGGCAAACCATTCTGTTCTACGTCGGCTCGCGCGGCCACCACGCCGACATCGGCGGCACCACGCCGGGATCGATGCCGCCGGATTCGCGCAGCATCGACGAGGAAGGCGTGTTGATCAACAACTTCAAGCTGGTGGACGGCGCCGACGGGGCAGGGCGGCTGCGCGATGCGGAAACGCGGGCGCTGCTGGCCGGGGCGCGCTGGCCAGCGCGCAATGCCGACCAGAACATGGCGGACTTGCGCGCGCAGGTGGCGGCCAACCAGAAGGGCGTCGAGGAATTGCACCGGATGGTGGCGCACTTCGGGCTGGACGTGGTGCAAGCCTACATGCGCCACGTGCAGGACAACGCGGAAGAAGCCGTGCGCCGCGTGATCGGCGCGCTGCATGACGGCAGTTTTTCCCTGCCGCTCGATAACGGGGCGCGCATCGAGGTGGCGGTGCGGGTGGACCGCGCGGCGCGCAGTGCGGAAATCGATTTCACGGGCACTTCGCCGCAGCTGGACAACAATTTCAACGCGCCGTCGGCGGTCTGCATGGCGGCCGTGCTGTACGTGTTCCGCACCCTGGTCGACGACGACATCCCGTTGAATGCCGGCTGCCTGAAACCGCTCAAGGTGATCATTCCGCCCGGTTCCATGCTGAATCCGCACTACCCGGCCTCGGTGGTGTCGGGCAACGTGGAAACCTCGACCTGCATCACCAATGCGCTGTACGGCGCGCTCGGCGTGCTGGCCGCATCGCAGGGCACGATGAACAATTTTACTTTTGGCAATGCGCGCCACCAGTACTATGAAACCATCAGCGGCGGTTCCGGCGCCGGCGACGGCTTCGACGGCACGTCCGTGGTGCAGACCAACATGACCAATTCGCGCCTGACCGACCCGGAAGTGCTGGAATTCCGCTTCCCGGTGCGGCTCGACAGCTATGCGATCCGCGCCGGCTCGGGCGGGGCCGGCAAGTGGCGCGGCGGCGACGGCGGCACCCGCAAGATGCGCTTCCTGGAACCGATGACGGCGGCCATCCTGTCGAACAACCGCATCCACGCGCCATTCGGCCTGGCCGGCGGCGGCGATGGCGAACGCGGCCGCAACTACGTGGTGCGCGCTGACGGAACGGTGGAAGAACTCGGCCATATCGGCAAGACCGATATGGCGGCGGGCGATGTGTTTGTGGTGGAAACGCCGGGCGGCGGCGGGTACGGCGCGGCGTAAAACCGCAAGGTGTCGAGCGTTGCGTCATCCTCCAGGCGCCGCCGGCAGCGCATGCATGGCGGATCGCGATCCGCCCTACAGCGGGCGCCCGTGCATGTTGCGGCCGCCATCCGGCGACAGCGGGCACCTGTGCATATCGCGACCGTCGATGTAGGCCGGATCAGGCGCCCTGCGCCGCCATCCGGCGACAGCGGGCACCTGTGCATATCGCGACCGTCGATGTAGGCCGGATTAGGCGCCCCGCGCCGTAATCCGGCATGGCCGCGCCACACAGCGTTACGCGGTAGTGGAAATACCGTACTTGCGCTGCGCGCCGCCATACAGCTGCACCAGCCGGTCGTACTCCGGATTGCCGCCATCCATGCGCGCCAGCCGCTGCAGCAGAACGCCGGCCTGCTCGCCGGTGGCGGCTTCCCAGCCCAGTTCGTCGAGCTGGCGCACCATGGCGCCGATGGTGGCGTACAGCACCGGCAGGTTGTTGGGCGCCTTGCGCAGGGCCAGGCTGAGGGTGGAGACGGCGGTCTTGTGTTCGCCCTGTTCCATCTGCTGGGCCGCGTTGTCGAGCAGTTCGCCCACCTGCAGGTTGACGGTCTCGCCGACGCCGCGCGCGAGGTCGTGGCGGCCGGCTTTTTCAAACACGCCGACCGCGTCTTCCAGCGACAAGGCATTGTCCTCGTCATTCATCATGCCGATCACGACCCCGGCGGCATCTTTGTCGAGCTTGTATTGCAGGCATGAGTCGACCAGCCCCAGGCGCAGCCGGCGCGACAGCCCGCGCGCCCCATACACGGCCGCCACGGCGGCGTTGAGTTCCGTGATGGCCGCGTTGCCGTTGCCCATGCTTTCCATCAGCAGCGCCGATGAAATCGCGCGGCACGCTTCCAGGTTGTCATTGCCGCGCATGGAGCGCTCCAGGTCGCGGATCACGCCGCCGGCCTGGTTCGGGTCGCCTTTTTTCAGCAATGCCTTGACCAGGTTGACATGGTCTTCGGGATCGCGGAATTCCGAATACTTGGCTTTCGCCACCACCTGCTTGAACGCTTTTTCCGAAACGGCCGGGTCGCCCGCGTCATACGCCACCGTGCCCAGGTGGCGCAGGCGGTGCACCATGTGCGGCGAAATCGCCACCGCGTCTTCCAGCACGCGCTTGGCCTGGGCGGGCTGGCCCAGCGCTTCGTGGGTGCGCGCCAGCAAATCGTAGGCCGCCATGAATTTCGGATTCTGGCTGATCAGCTTATCGAGCGTCAGCACGGCTTCGTCATAGCGCCCGGCGCCATACTGGCAGCGCGCCAGGCCCAGGTGCGCCCAGCCGATCGGGCGGCCGGCCAGGATGGTGTGGTAGATCAGTTCGGCTTCGGCCAGTTCGCCGAGGCTGAAATGCAGTTCGGCGCGCAGGCGGCCGAATTCCGTGGCCAGGCGCGGATGGCTGCCTTCGCCGGAGCGGGTGGCCGTGATGGCTTCGCGCACCAGGCCCTGGTCCAGCAAGTGATACACGGGCGCGAAGGCGGTGCGGCGGCCGATGGCGCGGGCGATGCGCTGCAACAGGATTTCCAGCGTAAACGGTTTCAGGATGTAGTCGTTCGGGGCCAGTTCGGCCGCGCTGACCACCTTGCTGTATGCGCCTTCGGAGGTCAGCATGAAGAAGATCGACCAGCGGCTCAGGATGTTATTGAGCCGCAAGTCTTCCAGCAATTGCTGGCCATCCTGGCCGCCGTCGCCCACGCCGCCGGACAGGTCGTACTCGCACAGGATGATGTCATACTGTTTCTTGCCGATCTGCCGGATCGCGGTGCCGGCCGACAGCGCGTCCTCGATGCGGACAATACCGGCCTGGTTCAGCATGCCGCGCAGGTTGGTGCGCATGGGCTGGCTGGGGTCGATCAATAATACGGATAATTCGGAATAGTCCTGCATCAGCGGCTTTCAGCATGGGCCGGCTGCGGTGGCGCCGCGGTGGCCGGAGGGGCGATATTGTACTTCTGCCGGGCCGCCTGGTATTGGGCGATCAGGCCGGCCAGCAGCGGGTGGTCGGGATTGTGTTCACGGATGCGCTTGAGCAGTCCGGCCGCCTGCGCGGCCAGCGGACCATCCCAGCCCAGGTCGGTGATCTGGCGCAGCATGGCGGTGGCGGCCACATTCCACAAGCCGGTATTGTCGGGGCGGCGGCGCAGCGCCTCCTGCATGACGGCCACGGCGCCGCGCAAGTCGCCGGCACGCGACTTTTCCGCGGCCTTGCGCACCATGGCATCCACTTCGGAATCGACCTTCTTGCCAAAACGCTCGGCCAGGTCGGCGCGGCCGGCTTTTTCACACAGCGCCACCACCTGCGCATCGGACACGCCGCTGGCGGCGTCCGCGGTCAGGGCGGCAAACAGCGAGTCGGCCTGGTCATCCATCTGGTTCGCCATCAGCGTTTGCGCCAGGCCGAGCTTCAGGCTGCTCGAGACGCGCGCCTCGCCCAGCGCGGCCAACGCGGAGGCCAGTTCGGCCTGTGCGCCTTCGGCGTTGCCGTTCAATTCCTGCACCAGCGCGGCGGAATATGCGCGGCACACGTCCACGTTCGGGCTGGCCCGCAGCGAGCGTTCCATGTCGCGCACCACGCCGGCCGCGCCATTGGCGTCGCCCTTGGTGACCAGGGTGCGCACCAGGTTCAGATGGTCTTCCGGATCGCGGAATTCCGAATACTTGGCCTTGGCCACCACCTGCTTGTACGCTTTTTCCGCGCCTTCCACGTCGCCGGTGGCCAGCGCCACCTCGCCCAGGTTGCGCAAGCGGCCCACCATGTGCGGCGAAATCGCAATCGCATCCTGCAACACGAGCTTGGCCGCCTCATCGTTGCCTTGCGCGCGGTGCACCTTGGCAAGCAAATCATAGGCCGCCATGAATTTCGGGTTGGCCGCAATCAGTGCTTCGAGCGCGGCTTGCGCATCATGGTGGCGTTTCAACAAATGCATGCAGCGGGCCTGGCCCAGCTGGGCCCAGCCGATCTGCTTGGTCTGCAGTACCGACGCATAGGCCACCTCGGCCGCCGCGATCTGGCCGATCGATTGCAGCAATTCCGCGCGCAGCCGCGCGAAGTCGGCGGCATAGCGGGGCTGGGCGATTTCCGCGGCCGCGCAGGCGGAAATGGCTTCCTTGACCTTGCCCTGGCCAATCTGCTGGTACACCGGCAGGAACACAGCGCGCCGCTCCAGTGCGCGGCCAAAGCGCTGCGACAGGGTTTCCACCGTGAACGGCTTGAGGATGTAATCAGTCGGCAACAGTTCGGCGGCGCCGATCACCCGGCCATAGACGCCTTCCGACGTCAGCATGATGAAGATGGTCCATTGCGCAATGATTCTATTGTTGCGCAGGTCTTCCAGCAATTGCTGGCCATCCTGCCCGGAATCGCCGGAGGCGTTGCCCAGGTCGTATTCGCACAGGATCACGTCATACGACTTCTTGCTCAATTGCCGGATCGCAGTGCCGGCGCTGACGGCGTCTTCCACCTTCGTGATGTACAGCATGCTGAGCATGTTGTGCAGGCTGGCGCGCATGCCCTGGTTGGGATCGACGATCAGGACGGACAGGTTGCTATAGTCTGGCATGGTTTTCTCTCTTCGGCCTGGCTAGTTGCGGGCGGGCATCAGAATCGTGACTCCAGCATACTCCAAGGATACGCAAAAAAGCAGGGCTTGCTGGTTTTTCGGCAGTGCGTGGCCCGACTTTAGGGCTGCTGTTGGAAAAAATGTTGCTTTGGGGGCACGATGGCGTGTTCAACAAGCAATCCCGTGCAGCGTGCCAGGCGTGTCCGGCTCCGGCGCGGACGCCGCCGGACCTGTCCGGGAAGGGGTGAAAAAGGTATAATATCGGGCAACGGATTTTAAGCACCACAGATTGTCTCTTTTTCTTCTTTATTATCCGCGGCCCCAAGTCGCCTAACCAAGCTCCCACCATGCTGATTTTGCCGGGTTCCAACGCCCTGTCCGCCTTCCGCAGCCAACGCCTCCTCAACCAATTGCAAGCCGTCCTGCCCGCCGTGGTCAGCGTGCAGGCGCGCTACCTGCACTTCATCGACGCCGTTTCGGTGTCCGATGCCGACCAGCAGCGCCTGCAAGGCTTGCTGACCTATGGCGAGCCGGCCCATGCCGAACACCATGACAGCCCCGTCGAGGAATTCGTCGTGATTCCACGTTTCGGCACGATTTCGCCTTGGGCGTCGAAAGCCACCGACATCGTGCACAACTGCGGCATGGCGCACATCCACCGCGTCGAGCGCGGCGTGGCATACCGTATCCATCTGAAAGCCGGCTTCCTCGGCACCGGCATCGGGGCCGGCAAGATGTCGCCCGAGCAGGCGCAAGCCGTGGCTGCGCTGCTGCACGACCGCATGACCGAATCCGTGCTGCGCCACCCGGACCAGGCCGCCGGCCTGTTTGCCGAACTGGAAGCGCGCCCGCTGGAATCGGTCGACGTGATCGGCGCCGGCCGCATGGCGCTGGAAAAGGCCAACACCGACCTGGGCCTGGCGCTGTCGGACGATGAAATCGATTACCTGCTCGATGCGTTCACCAAGGCCAAACGCAACCCGACCGACGTGGAATTGATGATGTTTGCGCAAGCGAACAGCGAACATTGCCGCCACAAGATCTTCAACGCGGA
Source organism: uncultured Pseudoduganella sp. (assembly GCA_966211685.1). Taxonomy (GTDB): domain Bacteria; phylum Pseudomonadota; class Gammaproteobacteria; order Burkholderiales; family Burkholderiaceae_D; genus Rugamonas. The sequence goes on along the minus strand of CBIHOX010000051.1, from coordinate 20,568 downwards.
CTGGACCATCGACGGCGTGGCGCAGGACAAGTCGCTGTTCAAGATGATCAAGAATACCCACGAAAAACAGCCGAAAGGCACCATCGTGGCATACAGCGACAATTCGTCGATCATGGAAGGCGCCGAAGTCACGCGCTTCTTCCCGCGCGGCGAAGGCCATGAATACGGCGCGTCCAGCGAACTCATTCATACCTTGATGAAGGTCGAGACGCACAACCACCCGACCGCGATTTCGCCGTTCCCGGGCGCCTCGACCGGCGCCGGCGGAGAAATCCGCGACGAGGGCGCAACCGGCCGCGGCGCCAAGCCGAAGGCCGGCCTGACCGGCTTCACGGTCTCGAACCTGATGTTGCCGGGCGCGGTGCAGCCGTGGGAAAACGCGCAAGCCGTCACGGCTCCGGCCGATGGCCGCGCCGCCGACGCGCCGGCGTATGGCAAGCCCGACCGCATCGCATCGCCGCTGCAAATCATGATCGACGGCCCGCTGGGCGGCGCCGCGTTCTCGAACGAATTCGGCCGTCCGGTGCTGGGCGGTTACTTCCGCACCTATGAGCAAAACGTCGGCAAGCCGTACGCCGGCGCGCACGACACGGTGTATGGCTACCACAAGCCGATCATGATTGCCGGCGGCATCGGCAACATCTCGGCCAAGCACACGCACAAGCACGACATTCCGGTCGGCTCGCTGCTGATCCAGCTGGGCGGCCCCGGCATGCGCATCGGCATGGCCGGCGCGGCAGCGTCGTCGATGGCGACCGGCACCAATACCGCCGACCTGGACTTCGACTCGGTGCAGCGCGGCAATCCGGAAATGGAGCGCCGGGCGCAGGAAGTCATCAACGGCTGCTGGCAGCTGGAAGAAGCCAACCCGATCATCTCGATCCACGACGTGGGCGCGGGCGGCCTGTCCAACGCGTTCCCGGAAATCACCAACGACGCCAAGCGCGGTGCGATCTTTGACTTGCGCAAGGTGCCGCTGGAAGAGTCGGGCATGTCGCCGAAGGAAATCTGGTCCAACGAATCGCAGGAACGCTACGTGCTGGCGATCGCACCGGACAGCCTGCCGGTGTTCCAGGCCCTGTGCGAACGCGAGCGCTGCCCGTTCGCCGTGGTCGGCGTGGCCACCGAAGAGCGCCAGTTGAAGCTGGTCGACAATGAAATGGGCAATGCGCCGGTCGACATGCCGATGGACGTGTTGCTGGGCAAGCCGCCCAAGATGCACCGCGACGTGCATCACGTGCAAAACAATTTCCCGCCGCTGGACTTGACCGGCGTGGCGCTGGAGGAAGCCGCGCGCCGCGTGCTGCTGCTGCCCACCGTGGGCGACAAGTCGTTCCTGATCACCATTGGCGACCGCAGCGTGGGCGGCATGTCGGTGCGCGACCAGATGGTCGGTCCGTGGCAGGTGCCGGTGGCCGATTGCGCCGTCACCACCCTGAGCTACGAAGGCTACGTGGGCGAAGCGATGGCCATGGGTGAGCGCACGCCGCTGGCCGTGATCGATGCGCCGGCCTCGGGCCGCATGGCGGTGGGTGAAACCATTACCAACCTGGCCGCCGCGCCGATTGCCGACATTTCCAACATCAAGCTGTCGGCCAACTGGATGGCCGCCTGCGGCCAGCCCGGCCAGGATGCCGCCCTGTTCGACACGGTGAAGGCGGTCGGCATGGACCTGTGCCCGGCGCTGGGCATTTCCATCCCGGTCGGCAAGGATTCGCTGTCGATGCGCACCACGTGGAACGACGACGGCGAAGCCAAGGCAGTGACGTCGCCGGTGTCGCTGATCGTGTCCGGCTTCGCGCAGGTGCACGACGTGCGCAAGTCGTTGACGCCGCAACTGCGCACCGACCTGGGCGACACCTCGCTGATCCTGGTCGACCTGGGTCGCGGCAAGAACCGCATGGGCGCCTCGTGCCTGGCGCAAGTCATGGGCCAGCTGGGCAACGCCAGCCCGGACGTCGACAGCGCGGACGACCTGAAAGGCTTCTTCGCGGCGATCCAGCAATTGAACAATGAAGGCAAGCTGCTGGCCTACCACGACCGTTCCGATGGCGGCCTGTACACCACCCTGGTGGAAATGGCGTTTGCCGGCCGTGCCGGCGTGTCCGTCAATCTCGACATCCTGACCCTGGACGAGGGCCACGGCGCCGACCAGGGCGATGCGAAAAACTGGGCCACGCAGATCGGGGAACGCCGCAACGACCAGACGCTGCGCGCGCTGTTCAATGAGGAGCTGGGCGCCGTGATCCAGGTCCGCGCCAGCGAAAAATCGGCGGTCATGGACGTGCTGCGCACCTACAACCTGGGCGCGTGCAGCCACATCATCGGCAAACTCAACGACCGCGGCGTGATCGAATTCACGCGCGACGCGAAGATCATTTACGCCAAGCCGCGCGCGGAATTGCACCGCCTGTGGAGCGAGACGTCGTGGCGCATTTCGCGCATGCGTGAAAACCCGGCCACCGCCGATGCGGAATACGAGCGCCTGCTGGACGAGCAAGACCCGGGCATGCAGCCCAAGGTCACGTTCGACCTGGCCGACAATGTCGCGGCGCCGTTCCTGGCCACCGGCGTGCGCCCACGCGTGGCGATCCTGCGCGAGCAGGGCGTCAATTCGCACATCGAGACCGCCTGGGTGATGCACCAGGCCGGCTTTGCCGCCGTCGACGTGCACATGAGCGACCTGATTGCCGGCCGCGTCAAGCTGGCCGACTTCCAGGGCATTATCGCGGTGGGTGGCTTCTCGTACGGCGATGTGCTGGGCGCGGGCGAAGGCTGGGCCAAGTCGATCCTGTTCAACCCGGCCATGTCGGACCAGTTTGCCGCGTTCTTCGCCCGCACCGATACGTTCGGCCTGGGCGTATGCAACGGCTGCCAAATGATGAGCAACCTGAAATCCATCATCCCGGGCGCCCACGCCTGGCCGAAGTTCACGACCAACAAGTCGGAGAAATTCGAGGCGCGCTTCTCGATGGTGGAAGTGCTGGATTCGCCGTCGATCTTCTTCCAGGGCATGGCCGGTACGCAAACGCCGATCGCCATTGCGCACGGCGAAGGTTACGCGGACTTCAGCCAGACCGGCGACATCGACCAGGCCATCGCCGCGCTGCGCTTCGTCGACAACCGTGGCGCCGCCACCGAAACCTACCCGTACAACCCGAACGGTTCGCCGCGCGGCCTGACCTCGGTCACCACCGCCGACGGCCGCTTCACGGTCATGATGCCGCACGCGGAACGCGTTTTCCGCACCGTGCAGAATTCGTGGCACCCGGACGGCTGGGGCGAGGATTCGCCATGGATGCGCATGTTCCGCAATGCGCGCAAGTTTATCGGCTGATGTTGGCCGTTAGCCGTTGAACAGGACCGGGCAGGTGTGGGAACACTTGTCCGGTTTTGTTTTAGGCGGTGCGTTGTACAGTGTCAGCGGTTTCATACCGCATAGTTCCCACGACAGGGGGGCCTTGGCGATTCCGGCATTGGGCGCCATACATTCAATTAAACATTAATAGGGCGATTAAAATTCGGCCGTCAAGACCATGAATCCAACATCCACTGTCTCCATCATTCAAGAACAACTCGACGCTTACAACGCCCAAGATATCGAGCGTTGGCTTGCTACCTACGCGCCAAACGCGGAGCAATATGCGCTGCATGGCGAACGCCTGGCACGAGGCCATGAAGAGATGCGTTCCCGGATGCAGTCACGCTTTGCCGAGCCCGACCTGCACGCGCGGCTTTTGAACAGGACTGTCATGGGCAATATCGTGGTGGACCTCGAGCTGATTACGCGGAATTTCCCGGAAGGGCGCGGCACTGTCGAGATGCTTTGCGTCTATGAGGTGGCGGATGGCTTGATTCAAAAAGCATCGTTTGCCTTTACCGCGCCGAAAATGGACGGCAAATAAGCACTGAACCGGCCACGCCAAGCCGACAAGAACACATTCATCTGGAATCCTATGCCTCACCTCACCATCGAATACACCGACAACCTCCCGCAGTTCAATGCCGGCAGCGCTTTGCTCGCGCTCAACAGCGTCCTTGCCGCTTCCGGCCACTTCGAGGAAATCGACATCAAGAGCCGCGCCATCCGGCTCGATACCTTCCTGATCGGTACTTCATCCGACAGGCGCGCGTTCGTGCACGTGAAGCTTGCCATCCTGAGCGGACGGTCGACCGAGGCAAAGCGCGAGCTGTCGGAGAGCCTGTTACGCGTATTGAAGGAAAGCGACTGGCCGACTTCGGCGCATGTACAGCTTTGCGTCGAAGTGCAGGAGATCGAGCGGGACGTTTACGCGAAGGCGTCGTTCGGTCCCGCGCTATCGTAAGTCGCCTTGCGGGAGGCGTTTACTGTTCCGACCACAGCTTGCCGCCTGTGGCCCAATGTTCGCGCTTGACTTCGTGAATCAGGATATCGACCGACTCCGGCGTGGAGCCCAGGGTTTTTACGGTGGCTTCGGTCACGGCCTTGACGAATTCGCGCTTTTGTTCCGGGGTGCGGCCTTCGAACAATTGAACGTTGATGGTGGGCATGGGCTTTCTCCTTTGTAGACTGGATCAGGTACGGTAGTGGGGACTGGTTGCATCGAGCCGGCGCAGCAGTGACGGCCACTCGAGCGCGCCTTCGGGCGAGCCGTCGCCGACCAGCTGCAAATGCGCTTTCAGGCACATGGCCTCGGAGGGCTGGCGCAGCGGCACCACGGCGGCCTGGGCGCGCAACTGCACCTCGCAGGCGCGGTCAAGGGTTTCCATCAGCACGAACGCTTCGGCAATGGTGCGGCCCACGGCCAGGCTGCCATGGTTACGCAACAGCATGGCAGGGCGGTTGCCGAGGGCTTGCGTCAGGCGCTCCTGTTCATCGTCCGTCATCGCGATGCCTTCGTATTCGTGGTACGCAAGCTCGCCGTAAAAACGCAGCGCATACGGCGACAACGGTTGCAGGCCGGTCTCCTGCATGCCGACGGCGAGGCCGGCCAGGTTATGCAGGTGCATCACGCACGCGGCGTCCGGACGCGCCCGATGCACGGCCGCGTGCAGGCGGAAGCCGGCCTGGTTGACCGCATATTGCGACGCGCCGATGGGGATGCCGTCGCGGTCGACCTTGACCAGGTTCGACGCCTTGACTTCATTGAAGCGCATGCCGAACGGGTTGATCAGGTAGTGGCCCGGTTCACCGGGCACGGCGGCGGAAATGTGTGTGTAGATGCCGTCATCCCAGCCGTACAGCGCGCACAACTGGTAGCACGCCGCGAGATCGACGCGGGTCTGCCATTCGGCCTGGGTGGTGATGGCGGGGCGGTGAAGGGCGGCATGGGCTGCCTGGCCCGGGGTCGAGAGTCTGTCCATGGCCGCAGCTTAGCAGCCGTGTGCCCCACGGTTATAGCGGCTGCGACATGCCGCTTATGTGACATACCTGATCATGCCGCGCAGAATACGGCTACTGTGCTACTGACCGACCGCCCTCAAGTCCAGCCATACGGGGAAGCGCAAGGCGCACGGTTTGCCGGCACACTTGGCTGGTGTATATCTGGTCAGCAGTAACACGCCGGCCATGAATTCGCCGACGCCCTTCCCGGGCGTTTGTCTGATGATGACGTCCTGTGGATGGCCCTGTTCGTCAACCAGGACATCCATCAGCAATTCGCCGTGCTGGCCAAACTCCCAGTTGGCACTCTTTGCCGCCTTGATGATTTCCGCCGTTCCGCCCACAGGATAGGGCGGTACGTCGTCCTCTCCCAGGATGTTGAACCATCCGCGCACCGTGTGTTGTTCTTCCGGTGTCATGTCCCGATATGCTTTGTGAAACGGCACAACGCTGCCGGACGCGATACGGTTCAAGAAATACAGCGACTCCATGCCGTAGCCAAGGCTGTAGCGGCCTGTCTTGTTCCCTTCGGTATCTCCCGCCGCCCGCGGCGCGGGCAAGCTTGGCGGCACGGTGCGCTGTTCGCGGTTGGGATACGTGATTACGCCGCCAGCCTTGCTGCCGGCTTTCCATAGTCCGGCGTAGGTCCCGCCGAGCGGATAAACCATGACGCCATGGCCCTCCGGGCCCTGCTCGCTCCAGCCGCCCGTGTAGCGGTGTCCTGTGTGATAACGGATGGAAACCGGGCCCTTGATCTCTCCGTGGTCATATTCCGTGTCCCGTACGTATCCCTTGCCGTCTTCCACGTGCGTCTGCCCGTGCCGCTTCCCGTCAATGAAATCGCCCCAGGCAATGTTGCCGCCGGCATCTTGTTCAGCACTGGGACCATGCCTTTTACCGCGCCGCATGCCGCCTTCATAGCGCAACACTTGCTTGCCATTCAATGTCCAGATCGCGACCCCGTCGCCGTCGGCATAGCCCTCCTTGCACCCACCGCTCCAGCTGAAGGATGCGTTGGTGAGGGGAATGGGATCGAGCACCAGGCAATCGGACTTGCCGATATGGCGGTCGGCGGCAGGGTGGGAAAATGCCAGGGAAGGCAGGGCGGCAATGAGGGTGGCGAAGCAGTATCGAATCATGGCGACGTCCCAAAACAAGAGAAGCACGCATTATAGAACTGGCAACATTGTGCGATATTCACCAATTGTCACGAATCCAGGGGCACTCTCTCTTCGCATTCTTCGCAGCTTTGGTGGCGAGGCTGATTGCTCGCCAATTGCCATTGCTTGCCGCAGTCGGTCCTCATGCGTTGCCGCAGGCCGCAGACGTCACAAATGCTTGTTGGCTTCCCGGTAGCTGAGCGGCGCCAGGACAGTCCTGTGCGTGCCTGTAAACTGCCGCACCGCGTCCGGCGCATGGCGTGCGTAATCTCGCAGCGCCCAGCCGATGGCTTTCTGGATAAAGAATTCCTTTTCCGGCGCCAGTGCTTTGCAATACGCAAACAGGCGCGCTTCATCGGTGCGGCCGCGCCAGCCCAACTGGTGGAGCAGCGCGATGCGGCGTACCCAAAAGTCGTCGTTGGCGAGCGCGTCGTCCATGTGATCGTGCTCGTATCGCAGCACGTCGCCAATCACGGCAGCCATGCCGTCCACCGTGTCCCACCACGCATGGCGTTGCGCCAGCGCGATGAGGGCTGGAATGTCCTCGTGCCGCAATAGCTTGTGGTGCAGCGCCAGCATGTCCAGCGCGGCATACTGGTATTCGCGTTCCGGCAGCGACCACAGCGCGCCGGCCACGGGCAACAGCAGCGCCGGATCGGGCAGGGTTGTCAGCACCGGCTTGATGGCGGCGCGCCGCGCCGGCGTGGGAATGCCGAGGAACGCGAACTGGTCGCGCATGTAGGCTTGCATGGCGGGGGCACGGGCAGGATCGGCCAGCGGTTGCAGCGCGTTGCGGATGGCTTCGATATAGAAACGTTCAGTGGTCATGGCATGGGCGTAAGCGTGTAAAAGGGCGCCGGACACAAGCCCGGATGTCAGGCCAGTGCGGACCAGTGGGTGCATGCGCTTGCGGGCGCAGCCATGCTGCGCAGCGGCGCGGACGAAAAAAAAACGCTTCCGAAGAAGCGTTTTTTACCGTGCCGGCAGCGCCGGTTATTTCACGACAGCCTTGCTCATCAGGTTGTCGCGGAACGTGATCAGCTTGCGCTGCTTGACAGCTTCCGCCACTTGTTCCTTGACTTCTTCCAGTGGTGGGAATTGCGCATCGCGCATTTCTTCCAGGCGGATGATGTGATAGCCGAATTGCGACTTCACCGGCGCCTGGGTCATTTCACCGGGTTTCAGCGCAACCATGGCTTGCGAGAATTCCGGTACGTACGAACCAGGCGCGGACCAGCCCAGGTCGCCGCCATTGGCAGCCGAACCGGTGTCCTTGGTGCCTTTCGCCAGGTCTTCGAATTTCGCGCCGCCCTTGAGTTTGGCGATCAGGTCGGTGGCTTCTTTTTCCGTTTCAACCAGGATATGGCGGGCGCGGTATTCCTTGCCGCCCTGGGATGCCTTGGCGGTGTCATATTCCTTTTGGATTTCCGCATCGGTCACGGCATTCTTTTTCAGGAAATCGCGCATCATCATGTTGATCATGATTTGCGTACGCGCCTTGTCCAGCTCAGCTTGCACTTCCGGACGCATGCCCACGCCTTGTTTCATTGCTTCCTGCAACAGCACTTCACGCGAAATCAATTCCTTCTTGATGGCGGCGCGCAATTCCGGCGAATCCGGCTGGCGGCTTTGCGCGGTATATTGCTGGACCGCGGCTTCCAGTTTCGCATTGGGAATGGCCTTGCCATTCACGGTGGCCACGTTTTGCGCCATGGCAGGGGCGGCAGCCAGGGCCAGCAGGGTAATCAGGGTACGTTTCATGATGGTGTCTCTCTATTCAACAGGCAATATAAAAGCGCCCCGCAGGGCGCCTTATGCGGGCTCAGCTAATTACTGAACCTTGGCTTTCTTGACCAGTTCTTCCTGGTAAGCCATGACTTTTTTGCGCGCCACTTCGTTGGCCACTTGCGGCTTCAATTCTTCCAGCGAAGGCAGGGTGGCGTCGCGTACTTCGTCGACCTTGATCACGTGGAAACCGTTCGGGGTTTGCACGGCTTTTTCCGTGACCTGGCCTTTGCTCAGGCCAACGAACGCATCGGCAAACTGCTTCGGCACGGATTTCGGATTCACCCAGTCCAGGTCGCCGCCATTGGCCGCGGTGCCGGTGTCTTTCGAGGTTTTCGCCAGGTCTTCGAATTTGGCGCCGCCTTTCAGCTTGGCAATCACGGCGTCCGCATCGGCAGCGGTTTCCGTCACGATATGGCGCAGGTGGTATTGCTTGCCACCGTTCTGGGCCACGAACGCATCGTATTCCGCCTTGATTTCCGCATCCGACACCTGGTGCTTCTTCACGTAATCCATCACCAGCGCATTCACGAGGATTTGCTGGCGGGCGTCTTCCAAGGCTGCCTTGACTTCGGCATTCTTGTCGTAGCCTTGCTTGGTTGCTTCCTGCACCAGCACTTCCTGGCCGATCAGCTGTTTCTTGATCGCTTCGCGCAATTTCGGCGAATCCTGGTCACGGCCCTGGGCAACCACTTGCTTGACCATGGCATCCAGGCGCGACGACGGAATGGCTTTGCCATTGACGACCGCAACATTTTGAGCAAACGCAGGCGCCGCAACCACGGCGATAAGTGCGATCAGCAAACGGGCTGGCTTCAAATTCATTGTTTCAAATCCTAAGGGGTAAAGTTCTTGAAAAAGCGGCGGTGAGGAAGGTGATCGCAGATGTCGGTTCTATCCAAATCGCCGCATGGTTTCATACTTCTGACGGTGCCAATGCGGTAATGGCCAACGCATGGATTTCTCCACGCATCATATCGTGCACGGAATCATACACCAGCCGATGTCGCATGACGAGTTTCAAACCTTCAAATTTGGAAGAAACGATGCGCAACTGGTAATGGCCGCCACCGGAAGCCGCGCCGGCATGGCCGGCGTGCAATGCCGATTCATCTTCCAGCACTAATTCCTGCGGCTCCAGCGCCGAGCGCAGCCGCTGTTCAATACGTTCCATACGGGTATCCATTACGCCTCCTCATCCTTAATATATTTGGCCAGGTAAAAAGTCTGGCCGACGATAAATGCAAGGGTGAGGGCGGTGGCGCCGAATGCCTTGAAACTGACCCAGGAGGGCGTATCGCCTTTGAACAAAATAAATGCGACAAACAAATTGATAAAGCCCAGGAAAATAAAAAACGCGGTCCACATCAGGTTCAGGCGTTCCCACACGTCATCGGGCAATTCCAGTTGGCTGCCCATGGTCTGGCGGATCGCATTACGGTTGAACAGATAGCGTGCACCGAGCAGGCCGGCGCCGAAGCACCAGTAAATCAGGGTCGGCTTCCATTTGATGAAGACTTCATCGTGGAAATAAATCGTCAGGCCGCCAAATACGACGAAGAAGAACAGCGACAGCCACAGCATGAAATCGACCTTGCGCCCGCGCACCAGCAGGTAGACGATCTGCGCGGCGTTGGCCAGCATGCCGGCCAGGGTGGCCACCACCATCGGCGCCTGGTCGGCCGTGGCATTGCCGCCGGCCATCACGGACGACAAATGGGCATTGACCCATGCGGCCGTGGCGTCGGCATGCATGCCGCCGAACTTGTAGCAGGCGAAAAATACCAGCAGCGGGAAAAAGTCGAATAATATTTTTTTCATGAAACTTCTTTATTCAATCCTGGTTCAGTCTTGCGGGTCGAACCGCAATGACGCGGAATTAATGCAATAGCGCAGGCCGGTCGGCGGCGGGCCGTCCGGGAAAACGTGGCCGAGGTGGGCGTCACACACGGCGCAAATGATTTCGGTGCGCAGCATACCATGGGAGCGGTCCACTACCTCGACCACATTGGCGGGATTCAGCGGCTCAAAGTAGCTGGGCCAGCCGCAGCCGGAATCGAATTTCGCGTCCGACGCGAACAGCGGCGTGCCGCAGCAGACGCAGGTATAGATACCATGCGCATGATGGTCCCAGTATTTGCCGGTGAAAGCGCGCTCGGTGGCGGCATGCCGCGTCACCTGGTATTGCATCGGTTCCAGCATGGCGCGCCATTCGGCGTCGGTCTTCGTGACTTTATCGCTCATTTCATATCCTCAGGCTCGGTGCTTACTCAGTGCTTACTCAGTACATGCGCGTTACATGCGCGGCTTTTACGACGAACAGCTGACTTCAAGGTGGCTGGCCCAGTCGGGCGGCAGAGCCGCGTAGGCTTCGTGCTCCGGTTGTTCGTCGAACGGGCGCTGCAAAACTGACAGCAGGCGCGCCACTTCCGTGAAATCTTTTTGCTGGGCTTTTTCTATGGCCACCTGCGCCAGGTAGTTGCGCAGCACGTATTTCGGGTTCACCGCGTGCATCGCGGCGCGGCGCTCGGCGTCGGGCCGGTTTTCGTGGCGCAGGCGCGCACGGTAGCGCAGTGCCCAGGCGTCGAACGCGGCGCGGTCGATGAACAGGTCGCGCAGCGGCGCGTCCGGATGGCGGTGGCCTTCCAGGCTGGTGTCGGCCTCCAGTTCCAGGTCGCCGAGGCGGCGGAAGAACAGGGTGAAGTCCGCATGATTATCGTCGAGCACGCCGAACATCGCGTCGAACAAGTCGCGGTCGCCGTCCTGCCGCGTCAGCAGGCCCAGCTTGGCGCGCAGCAGCGCATCGATTTTCGCGCCGAAGGCGCCCTGGTAGACGTCGAGCGCGGCTTGCGCGGTCTCGACTTCGCCGATCAGCGGCAACATCGCCTGGCCCAGCGCATAGCAATTCCAGTGGCCCACCTGCGGCTGGTTGCCATATGAATAGCGGCCCTGCTGGTCGCTGTGGTTGCAGATGTGATTGCTGTCGAACGCTTCCATGAAGCCGAACGGGCCGTAATCGATGGTCTCGCCCAGGATCGACATATTGTCGGTGTTCATCACGCCATGCATGAAGCCCACCGCCTGCCACTGCGCAATCAGTTCGGCGGTGCGCCGCGTCACGGTTTCCAGCAGCGCGGCATACGGATTGCCGTGGCCGCGCAAGTCCGGATAAAAACGGTCGATCACGTAATCGGCCAGGGTTTTCAACTGGGCCGGCTGGTTGCGGTGAAACCAGTGTTCGAACGAGCCGAAGCGGATAAAAGTCGGCGCCATGCGCAGCACCACCGCGGCGGTTTCCATGGTTTCGCGCACCACGCCCTGGTCGGAGCCGGCCACGGCCAGTGCGCGCGACGTCGGAATGCCTAGCGCGGCCATGGCTTCCGAGCACAGGAATTCACGGATCGACGAGCGCAGCACGGCGCGGCCGTCGCCCATGCGGGAATATGGCGTCATGCCGGCGCCTTTCAGCTGCAGTTCCAGCGGACCGGAGGCCGTGGCGGCTTCTCCCAGCAGGATGGCGCGGCCGTCGCCGAGCTGGCCGGCCCAGACCCCGAACTGGTGGCCGGAATACACGGCCGACAGCGGCTGGGCCTGGTCGGGAACGCCGCTGCCGGCCAGGATGTCGATGGCTTCCTGTTCGGCCAGCTGGGCCTGGTCCAGGCCGATCAGCGCGGCGGCAGGGCCGGAAGCAGCCACCAGGTACGGTTGCGGCAGCGGCGTGGGCATCAGCCGGGTGTAGAAATCAGGGGGCAGGCTCGCGAACGAGTGCTGCAAAGGCAATTGTTTGATGGCGATTCCAATACGCAAAACGATAAGAATGGGCTGATTTTAGCGTAGGCCGATTCTAGGCGGGGCGCGCGAGCGCCGGCCACGGCTGTTACAAGCGGTAACCAGTGTTAGTTTCCCGTCACTTTGACGCGCTGCAACACCAAAAAAGTTTGACGAAAATAGTACACGCGTTCGAAAATTGACTTACTAAAAACGCAAGGAGACAAGATGGCGCCACCCCTGATGGGACAAATGATGGAGCAGCCGCTGCTGATTTCAAGCATCATCGAATTCGCGGCCCGGCACTTCGGCAACAGTGAAATTGTTTCACGCAGGGTAGAGGGCGACCTGCACCGCTATACATACCGCGAGTGCCACCAGCGCGCCAAGCGGCTGGCCAATGCGCTGCAGGCGCTCGGCGTGCGCGCCGGCGACCGCGTTGCCACATTGGCCTGGAACGGCTACCGCCACCTGGAAGCGTATTACGCGGTGTCCGGTTCGGGCGCCGTGCTGCATACGATTAACCCGCGCCTGCATCCGGAACAGGTGGCCTACATCGCCAACCACGCGGAAGACCAGGTGCTGCTGTTCGACCTGACCTTCCTGCCGCTGGTGGAAGCCATCGCGCCGCATTGCAAGACCGTGCGCGCCTGGGTGCTGATGGCCGACCGCGACCGCCTGCCGGCGCACACCGCGATTCCCGGCCTGCGCAGCTATGAAGACTTGATCGATGCGCACAGCGACGATTACGCGTGGCCGCAATTCGATGAAAACGCCGCCTGCACGCTGTGCTACACGTCCGGCACCACCGGCAACCCCAAGGGCGCGCTGTATTCGCACCGCTCGACGGTGCTGCACGCCTACGCGTCGGCCATGCCGTCGGCGCTGAACGTCTCGGCGCGCGACACGGTCTTGCCGGTGGTGCCGATGTTCCACGTCAATGCCTGGGGCTTGCCGTATTCGGTGCCGCTCAACGGGGCCAGGCTGGTCTTCCCTGGCGCCGCGCTGGACGGCAAGTCGCTGTACGAACTGTTTGAAAGCGAACGCGTGACGTTTTCGGCCGGGGTGCCGACCGTGTGGCTGGGCCTGATCAATTATGCGCTGCAGAATGGCTTGCGCTTCTCGACCTTCCGCCGCACCGTGATTGGCGGCTCGGCCTGCCCGCGCGCCATGATGGATACCCTGATCGACACCTTCAACGTGGAAGTCATCCACGCGTGGGGCATGACGGAAATGTCGCCGCTGGGCACCAGCTGTACGCTGCAGGGCAAGCACCTGGCGCTGCCGCAGGACGAGCAGCGCCGCATCCTGCAAAAACAGGGCCATGCGGTATATGGCGTCGACATGAAGATCGTCGATGACGACGGCAAGGAATTGCCGTGGGATGGCAAGTCGTACGGCCACCTGCTGGTCAAGGGACCGTGGATCATCCGCGCCTACTTCAAGGATGAGGGCGGCGACCCGCTGCAGGACGGCTGGTTCCCCACAGGCGACGTGGCCACCATCGATGAAGATGGCTACATGCAGATCACCGACCGCAGCAAGGACGTCATCAAGTCCGGCGGCGAATGGATCGGCACCATCGACCTGGAAAATATCGCGGCGTCCCACCCGGCCGTGATGCAGGCGGCCTGCATCGGCGTGCCGCACCCGAAATGGGACGAGCGGCCGCTGCTGGTCGTGGTCACGCGGCCCGGCATGGCGGTCACGCGCGAGGAATTGCTGGCCTTCTATGAAGGCAAGATCGCGAAGTGGTGGCTGCCGGACGACGTGGTCTTCCTGGAGGCGCTGCCGTTGGGCGGCACCGGCAAGGTGCAGAAAAACAAGCTGCGCGACCAGTTCCGCGACCACCGGCTGCCGACCGCCTGAGGGCGCAAGCAGTCGAACGGAGAAAAGACGATCAGACAAACGGAGTACAAGGCAGGAACAGTAAAAAAAACAGCAAGTCCGGTAGCGCCGGCATCCCGCCGGCGCCGCCACCGACCAAGGAGGAGACATGAAACGCAGCACGTTTGCAGTCGCAGCCAGCCTCACCCTGTTGTGTTCCGCGGCCAGCGCGGAAACCATCCGCATCGCCTTCATCGACCCGCTGTCCGGCCCGTTCGCGCCGGTCGGGCAAAACCAGTTGAAAAGCTTCCAGCTCATTGCCGACATGGCCAACAAGGGCAAATGGGCGGGCGAGGGCAACACCATCGAAGTGGTCGGCTTCGACAACAAGGCCAGCCCGCAGGAATCGCTGACCCAGCTGAAGACCGTGATCGACCAGGGCTTCCGCTACATTACGCAGGGCAATGGCTCCGGCGTCGGCCTGGCGCTGCTGGATGCGGTCAACAAGCACAACGACCGCAATCCCGGCAAGGAAATCGTTTACCTCAATTACGCCGCGATCGATCCGGACATGACCAACAGCAAGTGCAGTTTCTGGCACTTCCGTTTCGACGCCAATTCCGACATGAAGATGGAAGCGCTGACCAGTTTCATGGCGCCGGACAAGAACATCAAGTCGGTCTACATCATCGGCCAGGATTATGCCTTCGGCCGCGCCGTCAGCCGCGCCGCCAAGGAATACCTGGCGCGCAAGCGCCCCGACGTGAAGATTGCCGGCGACGATTTGCACCCGATCGGCCAGGTCAAGGATTTTTCCCCATACATTGCGAAAATCAAGGCGTCCGGCGCCGACAGCGTCATCACCGGCAACTGGGGCGCCGACCTGGCGCTGCTGATCCGTGCCGCGCGCGACGCCGACCTGAAAGCCAATTTCTATACGTATTACGGCATCACCACCGGCGTGCCGACCGCGATGGGCGCGGCCGGCGCCGAGCGCACCAAGATCATCGGCAACTGGATGGCCAACAATGAATCATTTGCCGGGCGCGACGTGGTGGAAGCCTTCAAGGCGCGCTACCACGACGATTATTACGCGGCGCAGACGCACGCCATCGTCACGATGCTGGCGCAGGCCGTCAAGACCGTGCGCAGCGCCGATCCCGTGAAGGTCGCGTTCGCGCTGGAAGGCATGAAGTCCACCACCTTGAATGGCCAGGTGATGATGCAAAAGACCGACCACCAGCTGCAGCAGGCGCTGTACATCGGCACCTGGACCAAGGCCAACGGCAAGGACGTGCGCTTCGACCAGGAAAACACGGGCTATGGCTGGCGCATGGACAAGAAAATCGATGCCTACGTGGCCGGGCAGCCGACGTCGTGCCAGATGAAACGCCCGGGCGCGTGAGCCGGCGCCGATGGAGTTCACGCTATTTACCCTGTTGAACGGCGTCAGCTATGGCTTGCTGCTGTTCATGCTGTCGTCCGGCCTGACCCTGATCTTCAGCATGATGGGTGTGCTCAATTTCGCGCACGCGAGTTTTTACATGCTGGGCGCCTACCTGGCGTATACGATCGCCAGCCGGATCGGCTTCTGGCCGGCGCTGGTGCTGGCGCCGCTGGCGGTTGGCCTGCTGGGCGCGCTGGTCGAGCGTTACGGGCTGCGGCCGTTGCACAAGTATGGCCATATCCCGGAACTGCTGTTCACCTTCGGGCTGTCCTACCTGGCGGTGGAACTGGTGCAGCTGGTCTGGGGCCGCGCCGCCGTGCGCTATCCGCTGCCGGCCGCGCTGGACGGGCCGCTGTTTACGCTGTTTTCCACCAGCTTCCCGAAATACCGCGCCTTCATGATGGCGGTCGCGCTGGCCATGCTGGCCGGCACCTGGCTGCTGTTGACGCGCACCCGCATCGGCCTGGTGATCCAGGCGGCGCTGACGCACCCGGACGCGGTGGAGGCGCTGGGCCACAACGTGCCGCGCATCTTCATGTGGGTGTTCGGCGGCGGCAGCGCGCTGGCCGGACTGGCCGGCGTGATCGGTGGCCAGGTGTTCGTGACGGAGCCGGCCATGGCGGCCACCGTGGGCAGCATTATTTTCGTGGTGGTGGTGGTCGGCGGCATGGGCTCGCTGGCGGGGGCCTTTATCGCCTCGCTGCTGATCGGCGTCATGCAGACCGCCGCCGTGGCGCTCGACCACACGCTCGGCGGCCTGCTGGCGGCACTCGGCGCGCCGGCGGTGGCGCCGGGCGCGGCGGGCCACGCGCTGCTGAACGTCACGATTGCACAGACCGCGGCGATCCTGCCATACCTGCTGCTGGTGCTGATGCTGATTTTCCGGCCCAAGGGCTTGATGGGGACGCGCGAATGACGATACAGACCGATAATCCGGCAGGCGAGGGCCTGGGCCGGGCGGTTGCCGGCGCAGTTGCGGAGGCCGGGCCTGACGCCGTCGCGCAGGCGGCCGCGGGCGCGCATGCCGCCGGCACGGCGGCCAGGCCAGTGCATGCCGGCGCCGCGGAGCCGGACATGGCGGTGCTGGCCGGCAAGGGCACGGCGGCCGGGTCCGGGTATGCCGACGCCGCGACGGCGGACATGGCGGTGCTCCCTGTCGAGCATACCGGCGGCCCCGGCGTTGCCGCGCCGCTGGCTCGCGGCGTGGCGTATGCGCCGCTCGACCTTGGACGCTGGCTGCTGTGGGGCGGCTATGCGCTGGTACTGCTGGCCGCGCCGCTGGTGTTTTCCAGGGGCAGCGGCCTGACCATGCTGTCGCAGATGGGCACCGTAATGCTGTTCGGGCTGTCCTACAACATGTTGCTGGGCCAGGGCGGCATGCTGTCGTTCGGCCACGCGGTCTATGCCGGCCTCGGCGCCTTCGTGGCGGCCCATGCGATGAACGCGGCCAGCGTGCCGGTGACCCTGATTCCGCTGGTGGGCGGCGTGGCCGGCATGGGCTTTGGGGTCTTGTTTGGTTACGTCACCACGCGCAAGGCCGGCACCACGTTTGCCATGATCACGCTGGGACTGGTGGAACTGGTGTTTGCCAGCGCCTTGATGTTCCCAGGCTTTTTCGGCGGCGAAGGCGGCGTGACCACCAACCGCGTGTATGGCGGCGCGCTGCTCGGCATCACGTTCGGCCCGCAGCTGCAGGTGTATTACCTGATCGCGGCATGGCTGTTCCTGGGCACGGTGGCGGCCTATGCCTTCACGTGCACGCCGCTGGGACGCATCATCAACGCGGTGCGCGACAACCCGGAACGCGCGGAATTCATCGGGTACGACGCGCGCTGGGTGCGTTACCTGGTGCTGGTGCTGTCGTCGTTCCTGGCAGGGGTGTCGGGCGGGCTGTCGGCCATCAATTTTGAAATCGTCAGCGCGGAAAATGTCAGCGCGGTGCGCTCCGGCGCCATCCTGCTGTTCACTTTCATCGGCGGCATCGGCTTTTTCTTTGGCCCGCTGCTGGGCGGCGTGGTCGGGATTTTGTTCTCCGTGCTGTTGCCGGACTATACGGCCGCGTGGCAACTGTACCTGGGGCTGTTTTTCGTGGTGCTGGTGCGCTTTGCGCCAGGCGGACTGGGTTCGCTGGTGATGCTGGCGCTGCGGATCATCCTGTCGGGACACGGCCGGCGGATCGGCGCGCCGCTGGCGTGCGTGGTGCTGGCGCTGCTGGCCGGCGTGGCCGGGCTGGTGATGGCGGTGGAAATGACGTATTACCTGACCCAGGATGCCATTTCAGGCGCCGGCAAGAACCTGTTTGGCGTGGTGGTCGATCCCCACGCAGCCGCGCCCTGGCTGGTGGCGGGCGGCTTGATGCTGGCGTCGCTGGCGGCGTGGCGCGTGACGCGGCCGGCGCTGGCCGAGGCGTGGGACGCCGCCCACGCCAGCGGCGCGCAATCACTGCGGACGACTGTATGACCGCACAACGAGATGCATACCCGGGCGGCGTTGGCATGGCGTGCGGTGGCATGCCGGTATGTGCAAACCCGTGCCGGGGCCGCCCTGGCATGGCGGGGCGGCACATGGCTGCACGATCGGATCAATATCCCGGCGCGGCGCCGGCATCGCGGAGAGCGACATGAACGCAACATCGAAGGCACCAACGGATCCACACGCCGGGCCGGCGCTGGAATTGCGCGACGTGCGCAAGCGCTTCGGCAATGCGGAAATCATCCGCGGCGCGCAATTGCAGGTGGCGCGCGGCGAACGGCTGGCCGTCATCGGGCCCAACGGCGCCGGCAAGTCCACGCTGTTCAATCTCGTGTCGGGCCGTTTTGCCCCCACATCGGGCGCGATCCTGCTGAATGGGCGCGGGATCGGCGGCTGCAAGCCCTACCAGGTCAACCGCCTGGGGCTGGCGCGCAGCTTTCAGATCAGCAACCTGTTCACCAGCCTGTCCGTGTACGACAACCTGCGCTGCGCCGTGCTGTGGAGCCTGGGGCACCGCTATGCGTTCTGGCGCCGGTTGTCGGCACTGCGCGACGTGCAGGCGCGGGCCGGCGAAGTCATGGAACTGATCGGCCTGCAGCGCCAGCGCGATACCCCGGCCGGCGTGCTGACGTACGCCGAACAGCGCGCGCTGGAAATCGGCGTGACCATTGCCGGCGGCGCCGACGTGATCCTGCTGGACGAACCCACGGCCGGCATGAGCCGATCGGAGTCGGACGCCGCGGTGGAATTGATCCGCCGCGTCACGGCCGGCAAGACCCTGTTGATGGTGGAGCATGACATGAGCGTGGTGTTCGGGCTGGCCGACCGCATCGCGGTGCTGGTGTATGGCGAAATCATTGCCTGCGATACGCCGGCGCGCATCCGCGCCAATCCCGACGTGCAGGCGGCATACCTGGGCGGCATGCACGGGGAGGCCGCGTGATGCTGGAAATCCGGGGATTGCATGCGTATTACGGCAAGAGCCACGTGCTGCATGGCGTGGACTTGCGGGTGGGGGAGGGCGAAATCGTCAGCCTGCTGGGGCGCAACGGCGCCGGGCGCTCGACCCTGGTCAAGGCCGCCATGGGGCAGGTGCGGGCCGAGGGCAGCATCCGTTTCCGCAGCGAGGAAGTGCTGGGATTGAAGGCGTACCAGGTGGCGCGCAGGGGGCTGGCCTACGTGCCTGAAAGCCGCGATATTTTCCCGACGCTGACAGTGGAACAAAACCTGTTGCTGGGCGAGCAGCGCGGCCGGCGCGCGCCGCGCTGGACCCTCGGAGACATGTACCGCATGTTCCCCCGGCTGGAAGAGCGGCGCGCGGTGGCGGCTGGCGTGCTGTCGGGCGGCGAGCAGCAAATGTTGACCTTGTGCCGATCGCTGATGGGTGACCCCGACCTGATCATGATCGACGAACCGACCGAAGGGCTGGCGCCGAAAATCGTGGCGCAGGTGGCCGGGTACCTGGAAGCGCTGCGCGACCGCGGGATATCGGTGCTGCTGGTGGAACAAAAGCTCGCGATTGCGCTCGATATTGCCCAGCGCGTCTACGTGATGGGGCATGGCGCCATGGTATTCGAAGGCACGCCGGCGCAATTGCGCGCCGATGCGGCGGTGCGGC
This sequence comes from uncultured Pseudoduganella sp., assembly GCA_966211685.1. GTDB lineage: Bacteria > Pseudomonadota > Gammaproteobacteria > Burkholderiales > Burkholderiaceae_D > Rugamonas. The sequence continues at coordinate 1,129 of CBIHOX010000051.1, read as the reverse complement.
GCGAATGGCTGGAAGTGTGACGGCGGAAAGCGTGAAGGCGTCAGCGGCGCAGCGGTTGCGGCGCGGCGCGGGTTTCGCCGTCCGGCGGACGGATCGGTCGGACAAAGCACGTGTACGATTTGCAATCGACGATCAATTGCCGCCCGCCAAAGCCGCCCAGGTCGCTGCACGCCACGCGCAAGCCGAATTGTTGCAAGGTCGACAGCGCCGCCACGATATTTTGCCGGCCCACCTGCAGCAGGGCGCTGCCGGGCCCGAACATGCTGGCGCCGCCGGCCAGCACCACGTCCACGTCCTTGCGGTCGCCGGCGCTGACACCCATTGCCGTCAGCAGCGACGGCACCGCTTGCGACACGTAGCGCGCCCCCATGCCGTTTTCCGACGCAGGCGCGTTCGGCAACACGCAATGCGCCAGCGCGCAACGCTGGCCATTGGGCCACAGGAACGCCAGTCCCACACACGATCCGAGCACCGCCACCAGCCGGTCATTGCCGGTGCCGGTCAACAGTTTCCCCATGTTGACGTGCCGTATGATCGTGTTTTCCGCCATGCATTTCCTCCGCGCGAAGCCGTCGCGCATTTCGCTATGCGAACACTACCACAGCACACGCCAGAAAAAAATAATACGACCGTTCGTTTTTGAGTTATAGTGAGGTTTTACCGACTTGTTCACACAATAAGGAAGAGACATGAGCGCCGATTACCACGTGCAAGGCACTGTAGCTGTTATTTCGCTGAACAACCCGCCGGTCAACGGGCTGGGACTGGAAACCCGGGCCGCCGCCGTGCAGGGCATGCGCCGCGCGTTGGCCGACGAGGCCGTGACCGCGATCGTGATTACCGGGGCCGGCAAGGCGTTTTCCGGCGGCGCCGACATCCGCGAATTCAATTCGCCGAAGGCGCTGGCGGAACCGACCTTGCATACGCTGATCCGTACTGTGGAAGAGTCCACCAAACCCGTGGTGGCGGCCATCCACTCGGTGGCCATGGGCGGCGGCCTGGAGCTGGCGCTCGGCTGCAATTACCGTGTGGCGATGCCGGGCGCGCAAATTGCGCTGCCGGAAGTCAAGCTGGGCCTGTTGCCGGGCGCCGGCGGCACGCAGCGCCTGCCGCGCGTGCTGGGCCTGGA
>CBIHOX010000050.1:0-35702 GCA_966211685.1 uncultured Pseudoduganella sp. | reverse complement strand
ACTACTTTTCTTGTCTTATGTCTTATATAAGAGTTGTTGGTGTACAATAGCGCTATTACAGACGGGCCGGACGCCTGCGTCCCCTGATTTTTAACCCTGATACTGAAAGAGCCGCCCCATGTTAGCTGCTTACCGCACCCACGTCGCAGAACGCGCGTCCCTCGGCATTCCACCGCTGCCACTGTCGGCCGCCCAGACCACCGATCTGGTCGAGCTGCTGAAAAACCCGCCGGCAGGCGAGGAAGCCTTCCTGGTCGACCTGATCACCAACCGCGTTCCGGCCGGTGTGGATGACGCGGCCAAGGTGAAGGCCGCCTTCCTGACCGCCGTGGCCAAGGGCACGGAAACGTCGCCGCTGGTGTCGCGCGAACTGGCGACCCGCCTGCTGGGCACCATGCTGGGCGGCTTCAACATCAAGCCGCTGATCGACTTGCTGGGCGACGACGTGGTGGGCGACGTGGCCGCCGACGGCCTGAAAAAGACGCTGTTGATGTTCGATTACTTCCACGACGTGAAGGAACTGGCGGACAAGGGCAACGCCCGCGCCAAGGCCGTGCTGCAATCGTGGGCCGACGCCGAGTGGTTCACCTCGCGTCCGGAAGTGCCGCAAAGCCTGACCCTGACCGTGTTCAAGGTCTCCGGCGAAACCAACACCGACGACCTGTCGCCGGCGCCCGACGCGACCACCCGTCCGGACATCCCGATGCACGCGCTGGCCATGCTGAAAAACGCGCGTCCAGGCATCAACCCTGACGAACCAGGCAAGATCGGTCCGATCAAGCAGATCGAAGCGCTGAAAGCCAAGGGCCACCTGGTTGCCTACGTGGGCGACGTGGTCGGCACCGGTTCCTCGCGCAAGTCCGCCACCAACTCGGTGCTGTGGTTCACCGGCGAAGACATTCCTTTCATCCCGAACAAGCGCTTCGGCGGCGTGTGCCTGGGCACCAAGATCGCCCCGATCTTCTACAACACGATGGAAGACGCCGGCGCCCTGCCGATCGAAGTCGACGTGTCGAACATGGAAATGGGCGACGTCATCGAACTGCGTCCGTACGACGGCAAGGCCCTCAAGAACGGCGAAGTGATCGCCGAGTTCAAGGTCAAGTCCGACGTGCTGTTCGACGAAGTGCGCGCCGGCGGCCGTATTCCGCTGATCATCGGCCGCGGCCTCACCGCCAAGGCCCGTGAAGCGCTGGGCCTCGCGCCGTCCACGCTGTTCCGCCTGCCGCAGAACCCGGTCGACACGGGCCGCGGCTTCTCGCTGGCCCAGAAGATGGTCGGCCGCGCCTGCGGCCTGCCGGAAGGCCAGGGCATCCGCCCGGGCACGTACTGCGAACCGAAGATGACCACCGTCGGCTCCCAGGACACCACCGGCCCGATGACCCGCGACGAGCTGAAGGACCTGGCCTGCCTGGGCTTCTCGGCCGACCTCGTGATGCAATCGTTCTGCCACACGGCCGCGTATCCGAAGCTGGTCGACGTCAAGATGCACAAGGAACTGCCGACGTTCATCGAGAACCGCGGCGGCGTCGCGCTGCGTCCGGGCGACGGCGTGATCCACTCGTGGCTGAACCGCCTGCTGCTGCCGGACACCGTCGGCACCGGCGGCGACTCGCACACCCGCTTCCCGATCGGTATTTCGTTCCCGGCCGGTTCGGGCCTGGTGGCGTTTGCCGCCGCCACCGGCGTGATGCCGCTGGACATGCCGGAATCCGTGCTGGTGCGCTTCAAGGGCAAGATGCAGCCTGGCGTGACCCTGCGCGACCTGGTCAACGCGATCCCGCTGTACGCGATCCGCCAGGGCCTGCTGACCGTCGACAAGAAAGGCAAGAAGAACATCTTCTCCGGCCGCATCCTGGAAATCGAAGGCCTGCCGAACCTGAAGGTCGAACAGGCGTTCGAACTGTCCGACGCGTCGGCCGAGCGCTCGGCCGCCGGCTGCACGGTCCACCTGGACAAGGCGCCGATCATCGAGTACATGAACTCGAACATCACGCTGATGAAGTGGATGATCGCCAATAACTACCAGGACAAGCGCACCCTGGAGCGCCGCATCAAGGCCATGGAAGCATGGCTGGCCAACCCGCAACTGCTGGCGCCGGACGCTGACGCCGAATACGCGGCCGTCATCGAGATCGACCTGGCCGACATCCACGAGCCGATCGTGGCGTGCCCGAACGATCCGGACGACGTGAAAACCCTGGCCGAAGTGGCCGGCAACAAGATCGACGACGTGTTCGTGGGTTCCTGCATGACCAACATCGGCCACTTCCGCGCGGCTGCCAAGGTCCTGGAAGGCAAGTCCGACATCCCGGTGCGCCTGTGGGTTGCGCCGCCGACCAAGATGGATGCGCAAGTGCTGACGTCCGAAGGCCACTACGGCACCCTGGGCCGCACCGGCGCCCGCATGGAAATGCCGGGCTGCTCGCTGTGCATGGGTAACCAGGCGCAGATCCGCAAGGGCGCCACGGTGATGTCGACCTCGACCCGCAACTTCCCGAACCGCCTGGGCCTGGAGACCAACGTCTACCTGGGTTCGGCCGAACTGGCGGCCGTGTGCTCGACCCTGGGCCGTATCCCGACCAAGGAAGAGTACCAGTCGCACATCGGCGTGATCGACAAGAACGCCGACCAGATCTACCGCTACATGAACTTCGACCAGATCGAAGAGTTCCGTTCGGTGGCCGATGGCGTGAAGGTGTAAGAGACCCAAACGATGCCGCCGATGGCGGCATCATGAAAAAAGGCTTCAGTCCAGGACTGAAGCCTTTTTTTATTCGGGGCTGGCGTTATGCCTGCCCCAGCACCACATGGTGCTGCCGCGCCCCGCTGAACGGCCGGCGCGCGTGCGATACCGCGTAGTTGTCGACCACCACCACGTCGCCCGGCCGCCACGCGAACGTGGCCGCCACGCGGATGTGGGCGCGCAAGACTTCGGCGATCCATTCGTCGGGGATCGTGCCGCCGTCGCCGAAGCAGACGTCGCGCGGGAAGCCCTGGCCATCCTTCAACATGCTTTGCAGCGCCTTGCGCACTTTCGGGTCCAGCGCGGCCGGGTGGTGCAGCAAGACCTGGTTGAAGAACACGTCCTTGCCGCTGCGCGGATGGCGGATCACGGCCGGGCGCGCGGTTTCCGTCGACAGGCCGCCGTCGGCGCGCCACACCAGTTGGATCTGCTGCGGCGCGCAGGCCGCTTCCAGTTCCTCGCGCGTCGCGATGCCGAAGTACTGTTGCCACGACACGTCCAGCCCGTCGATGAAGTTGCGCTTGTAGAGCAGGCCGCGCTCGGCGAACGCTTGCGCGATATGGTCAGGCAGCGCCTGCAGCACGGCGGCGCAATCGGCCAGCGGGGTTTCGCCGTCGCGCTCGGCCGCGATCGAGCACTGGAAAAAGATGTTGCGCGGCGGCTGTGTCGTGTGCGAACCCTCGCTGTGGAACAGGATTGCATTCCTGGCCGGATACTTGGTGACGTTGAACACGCCCGACGCGCCTTCGTCGGACGGCATCATCGGCAAGTCGCCATATTCGTCCACCAGCGGCAAGCCGAGTTCCTCGATGCATTTGCGGAAGTCGCCGGCGCTGGCGATGCCCAGCCCCCGCACCAGCGCCCAGCCCCTGGCGCCGACCATGTCCAGCACCTGGCCACGGTTGGCCGCCATCCACTGCGGCGCGGCGCCCGGTTCGCAGGCGGCCGCGATCAGGTGCGGCGCCGAGCGGTCGGTCAGGTCGATCTCGAGCAGGTCGCGTTCCTCCTTGCTCATCGGCGCATAGGACGGGGCCAGGTTGTGTTCCATGATGTTCACTTAAAACTCCTTGTTGTCGATGTTGCGGCCCATGCCCGGCGCGCGGGCGCCGATCAGGATGGCCATGTTGCCGTGCGGGTGCTTGTTTTCATACATCAGCTGGTGCGCGTACGCGATTTCGTCGAACGAGAACGTGCGCGACAGGCAGGGATCGACCTTGCCGGCCGTGACCAGGGCATTGATGCCGGCCGCCTGTTCGTCATTGGCGAAATGCGATCCCTGCAGGCGCTTCTGGCGCATCCACAGGTAGCGCACGTCCACCGTCGCGTTGTAGCCGGACGTGCCGGCGCACGTCACCACCATGCCGCCGGTGTCGCAGGCGAACAGCGAGGTCGGCAAGGTCTGTTCGCCCGGGTGTTCGAACACGATGGTGGGCGAGCGCTTTTCGCCGAGGATGTCCCAGATCGCCTTGCCGAACGCGCGTGCGCCCTCGGACCACTTGTCGAATTGCTCGGTGTCGGTCCAGTGCGGCAACATGCCCCAATGGCTGAAGTCCTGGCGGTTGATGCAGCCGACCGCGCCCAGTTCCATGCAATAGTCGAACTTGTCGCGGCTCGACACCACGGCGATCGGCCGCGCGCCGGCCGCGCGGCAGATCTGGATCGCCATCGACCCCAGGCCGCCGGCGCCGCCCCAGACCAGCACCGGGTCGCCTTCGCGCACCACGTTGGGCGCGAAACCGTACAGCATGCGGTAGGCGGTGGCGCCCACCAGCATATAGGCGGCCGACTGTTCCCACGTCAATTGCTGCGGGCGCGGCAGGCACTGGTGCGCCTGCACCTTGGTGAATTGCGCGAAGCTGCCCCAGTTGCGGTCATAGCCCCAGATGCGGAACGACGGCGAAAACATCGGGTCGACACCGGCCTTGACCTTGTCGCAGTTGGCGTCCCAGGTACCGCAATGGATCACCACTTCGTCGCCCACCTTCGGATACGTGACGTTGGCGCCGACCTTGTAGACGATGCCGGCCGCATCGCTGCCGCCGATGTGGAAATCCTCCGGGTGGCCGGCCTTCTGGTGCAGGCCGATCACGTCCACAGGGATGCCTTGCGCGGCCCAGATCATGTTGTAGTTGACGCCGGCCGCCATCACGTATACCAGCACCTCGTCGTCGCCGATGTCCGGCACCGGCACGGCTTCCACGCGCATCCCGGTGCGCGGCTCGCCAAAGCGTTCGCGGCGCGCTGTGCAGGCATACATGCGGGCTGGAACTTCGCCCAGCGGCGGGGCTTCGCCGATCGGATAAATGTCTTGTTTTTGCATTGTTATTTGAACTCCATCACTTGAACAGCCCGGATCGTGTCGGCACTGGTGCCATACATCCCGGGGACGATTGCCGCTGAACGCGACGCCGCCTCAGCGGCCGGAAGGCCGTAGACCTCGTCGCTGAGCCTTACCTGAAACGCCTTGCCGGTCTTGACCTGGACCGCCAGCTCCAGCCATTCGCCGCCCAGCCCATACGCTTCCAGTACCCAGCGCGGACCGGCTTCCAGCGTCATTTCCTTGCCCTGCACCTGGGCCCCGGTGACCGGCGTGCCTTCCACCTTCACCGTCAGCGCAGGCGCGTTGCGTGCGCTGCGCACCCGCATGGCGATGCTGCGCATGGAACCGATGGTGACGTCGTCCAGCACTTCGATCTGCGGCGCGGCCAGGCCGGCCAGCACCGGCGCGGCGCCGGCCCAGTACAGGCGCGGATTGGCGCCAAAGATTTCCGGCACCTTGCGCGGCGTGACATCCTTCGGAAAATATTTGGCGTTCCACTTGTCGAGTTCCTCGTCGCGTGAAATCCAGAACGCCTGCCCGGAATTGCCGTTGTAGGCATAAAACAGGTTGGAAGGTTGCGGCTGCCGGTCGTCGAACTGGCCCAGCACCATGCCGGCCGCGATGGCCGCCACCCCGGTGGCCAGGCCGGCCAGCGGCACCAGCGAACGGTGGTTCAGCAGCGACAGCAGCGGCGTCATGATGCCGAGCACGAGCACCAGCAAGATGCCGGTGATGAAGAACAGTTGTGGCCCCAGGCCGCTGAACACCATGCGCAGCACCGGCGCGGCCAGCACCAGCGCCGGCGCCAGCCCGGCCAGCAGCAGCGCGGCGCGCGGCGCGGCGGCCAGAAGCTGGCCGCGGCGGGTGAACAGGAAAGCCAGCACGCCGAACAGCGGCAGCAGCGACCAGGTCAGCAGGAACGTCGCGCCGGGCGCGGCCAGCGCGGCGACCACTTGCAGGAAGACCCAGAACAGCATGGCGCCCAGGCCGAATTCCGTGGCGCTGAGCCAGCGTCCCCAGCGCGGCAGCAGCGCCGTGAACGCGGCTGCCACCAGCGCGGCAAAGCCGAGCAGGTACCACTGGCCGTGGTATGGGGAATCCAGCAGGTTTATTTCCGGATACACCACGCCGATGGCCATCCACAGCAATTGCGCCGCCAGCGCCAGCAGGATGGCGGTGGCCAGGAACGCAAACGCGCCGCCGATGACGCGGCCGGTGCGCGCCTGGCCGGCACGCACCGCCAGCACCGTGACGCCGATGAACAGCGCCAGCGTGGCCGCCGCCAGCACCGCGGCCGCGCTGGCCGGATAGTGCACCAGGCCCAGGCCCGGCAGGTTGAAGTAGACCCGGTTGGGCGCCTCGACACTGCCGCCGGCCAGCGCTTCGGTCCCGTAGTGGCGCGTCAGCGACAGCAGGATCTCGCCCAGCTGTTGCAGGCTGGCCGGGTCGACCGCGTCGATGCGGTCGGTCTGCATGTGGTAGCTGTGCGACTGTTCGATGGCCGCGAAATTCATGCCGCGCATCTTGCGCGCCTTGTATGACGTCATGTCCGTATCGTTGGGCATCAACTGGTAGACTTCATACAGCAGCGAATTGGCGACCGGGTTGCCGGCCGATTGCGCCAGCGCGGCAATCATCTTGCCGTTGCCGCCGCTGGTCTCGAACATCAGGATCGGGCCGCCGCTGCCGCGGAAATCGAAGTTCAGCGCCAACGCCACGTCGTTGGCCCACGGATGGCTGTTGGCGAACACGTCGGAGCCCAGCAGGCCGGCTTCCTCGCCGTCGGTGAACAGGATGATCACGTCGTTGCGCAGCGCCGGCCCGGTTTTCAGCGCGCGCACGGTTTCCAGCACGGCCGCCACCGAGGCGCCGTTGTCGGCCGCGCCCGGGCTGTTCGGCACCGAGTCGTAATGGGCCGACAGCAGCAGGGCCTTGCCGCCATGGCCGCCGGCATGTCCGGGATGTCCGGTCCCCGGCAGCCGCGCGACCACGTTGTGCACCTGGCCCACCACGCCCCAGGGCCGCGAACTCTGGCGCCCGATGCCGCTCTGGATTTCCGCCTTCAGGCCCAGCTTCGCCAGTTCGCCCACCAGGTAGGTGCGCACTTCGGCGTTTTCCGGGCTGCCGGTCGGATGCGGCTTGGCGGCGATGTGCGCCAGCAGTCCCAGCGCGCGCGCCGAGGAAAACTGGCTGGCCGGGGCGTTGGCGCCGGCCGGCGCCGGCAGGCGCTCCGGCGCGAAGCCCAGCAGCACCAGTCCCACCATGGCCAGGATCAGGCAGATGGCCAGTGGAATGCCCACCGTTGCACGGGCGTTGGTTTGATTCGTCATGCAGTCGGGTTCTTTCATCGTCAATTCGTCACGCATGGCGCACTCCCGGCCAGGCGCGCCACAGGATCAGCGCGGACAGCGGCAGCAGCGCCAGGTGCGCCGCGCCGGTGAGGGCCGGCGCGGCGGCCACGTTCAGCGCCGGGCCGCCATCGATGGCCAGGTAGGCCAGCGCGCACACCAGCAGTTCAAACGCGTGCGCGCTGCGCGTGGCCGCGCCCAGCGCCAGCCCCCAGCTGGCCAGCGACACGGTCACGGCCAGCGCCGCCAGCGCCAGCGGCGGGTTGGCCACGCCAAAGCGCGCCAGCAACGGCAGGCTGCCCAGCACGCCCACCAGCACCAGCATCAGCCAGCGCGCCAGCCCTACGCGGCGCGGCGCGCCGCTGGCGCCAAACACCACGGCGCCCATGCCGGCGCCGAAACCGGTCGCGTTTTCGCGCAGGCCGGCGCGGGCAAACAAGTCCAGCGTGGCGACCCAGGCCGCCAGCGCGGCCAGTGCGGCCACGCCGGGGCTGGCAAGCGCCTGCACGCCCCACGCGGCCAGCAGCGCCAGCCACCACCACAGGCGGCGCTGGCGCAGCGCCAGCTGCACTTCCAGCGCCAGCAGGTTGCCGAACGCCGAGCCGCGCAGAGGCTGCAACACCCGGTCCAGCCAGCGCAGCGCGCGCCCGCCCGCGCCGGAGCCCGCGCCGCGCGCCGCCGGTCCGGCATGGGCCGCGGCCCGGTCCAGCCACGGCGCCATGGCCAGCACGGCGCCGATGGCAATGCCGAGCCAGGCGGCGCGCCCGGCCAGGTCCCGCGCGGGCGGTTGCCAGCCGCGCCAGTCGATCAGTTGCGGCTTCTTGTTGGCCATGCCGCACGCCAGGCAAAAGCCGGGCGCCGCATCGACCCCGTGCTGGGCCTCGACGCGCTCGTGCGCGGTGCGCTCGAACACGCCGACGCCGAACGGGTCGCCCAGCCAGCGCCCGCCGCTGCGCTGTTCCGGGCTTTGCAAGCCTTGCTGCGTGACGGCCAGCGCGGCCACCCACAGCACCAGGTACAGCGCATTGCCGGCCGAACGGCGCAGCCACGGGACCAGGTCGAACAGCAGCGCGCACATGGCGGTAATGGACAGCAGCGGCAGCGCCAGCACCAGCAGCGGTTTCACCAGTTCCACCAGGTCAACAGCGCGGTCTTCACCGCGCACCCATTGCGCGGCCAGCCCAACGGCCGTGGCGCCGGCCAGCACCAGCGCCAGCACCAGCAGGTTGCCGCACCATTTGCCGAGCAAATACACGGCGCGCCGCATCGGCGTGGCGGCCAGCAATTGCCAGACCCGGGTCTCGATGTCGCGCGCCAGGCTGCCGCGCACCACGTAAAAGCCCAGCAGCGACAGCCAGATGCACAGCATGGCCAGCGCCATGCCGATCCACGCGCTGCCATACTGGCCGCGGTGCACGCCGCCGACGCCGAGGATCATGTAACGCGCCGATTGCGCCGGAAAACAAAACCACGCGGCGCCGGCCAGCGCCGCCAGCAGCGCCCACACGCGCGGCGCGCGCAGCCGCTGCAGCAGGTCGGCCCGCAGCAGAGCGGCGAAGCGGAAGAAACCTTCCTTCAGTTGCTCCATGTCAGTTGCGCTCCCCGGTGGGCTGCTCGCCGCCTTCCAGCAGCCAGGCATAGGCGTCTTCCAGGGTCGGCTCGACCGCTTCGGCGTCCTGCGAAGGCGGGAAGGGCGCCACCACGCGCACCTGTACGCCGGCCGGGCGCAGCAGCGACGCCGACACGCGGTGCGTGGCGCGCACCGCCGCCAGGCGCGAGGCCGGCACGGTCCATTGCCACACGTGGCCGGCCGCGCGCGCCAGCAGCGCTTCCGGCGCGCCGTGGAAGCGCAGCCGTCCTTTTTCCATCACGGCCAGCGCGGTGGCGCTGGCTTCCAGGTCCGACACGATGTGCGTCGACAGCAGCACCAGCCGCTGGCCCGCCAGATCCGTCAACAGGTTGCGGAAGCGCTGGCGCTCGTCGGGGTCCAGGCCCACGGTCGGTTCGTCGACGATCAGCAATTGCGGATCGTTCAGCAGCGCCTGCGCAATGCCGACGCGCTGGCGCATGCCGCCGGAACAGTCGGCCAGCCGCTTGTCGGCCGCGTCCTGCAGGCCGACCAGTTCCAGGCATTGCTGCACGCGCTGCGCCGTGCCGGCGTTGGGCAAGCCCTTGACCGCCGCCAGGTAATGCAGGAATTCGCGCGCGGACAGCGCCGGGTAGGTGCCGAATTCCTGCGGCAGGTAGCCCAGGCCGCGCCGCAGCGCGTCCGGGTCGCGCACGCAGTCGGCGCCGTTCCACATGATGCGGCCCTCGGTGGGGCGGGTCAGCGTGGCCAGCATGCGCATCAGGGTCGACTTGCCGGCGCCGTTCGGGCCCAGCACGCCGAGGATGCCGGCGCCCTGCGTCAGCGTGAAGCCGTCCACCGCCCGGTGGCCATTGCGGTAGCGGAAGCCGACGCCTTCCATTTGCAGCGTGGGCGAGGCCAAGCTGCCCAGTTCCACTGTCGAATGTTTCATGGTTATTCCTTTGTTGCGGCTCAGGGGGCTTCCACCGGTTCGCGCGCGATCGCGCCGCCGGCTTCCGCGTGGTGAACAGCTGGCGCGGCGCGGCGGCGTTGCCATTTGGCGCGCGCCTTGACGATCCAGTCATCGACGTAGGTGAACACCACCGGGATCACCAGCAGGCTCAATACCGTGGACGTGATCAGGCCGCCGATGACGGCAATGGCCATCGGGGCGCGCAGGCTCGGGTCGGCGCCCCAGCCCAGCGCGATCGGCAGCATGCCGGCCGCCATGGCCACGCTGGTCATGACGATCGGCTGCACCCGCTTGTGGCACGCTTCCACCAGCGCGGTCAGGCGGTCCTTGCCCTGGCGGCGCGCGCGGATCGCGTAATCGACCAGCAGGATCGAGTTCTTCACGGCGATGCCCATCAACATCAACAGGCCCAGCAGCGACGGCAGCGACAGCGAACTGCCCGTCACCAGCAGCGCGGCGAACGCGCCGCCGATCGACAGCGGCAGCGCCGACATCACGGTGACCGGCTGCATGAAGCCGCGGAACAGCAGCACCAGCACCATGTAGACGCAGATGATCCCGGTCAGCATGGCCATGCCGAAGTTGGAGAACAGTTCCTTCTGGTTTTCACGGTCGCCCTGGCTGCGCTTAACGCCGGGCGGCAACTGCTTCAGGCTGGCCAGTTCGTCGACTTTTTCCTCGACTTCATTCAAGTCCGCGCCATTCAATTCCACGTGGATCACCACGCGGCCGATGCGGTCGCGCCGGTCGATGCGGACCACGCCGCTGTCGATGCGCACGTCCGCCACGGAACTGAGCGGCACATTGCCGCCCTTGCCGGGCACGGTCAGGCGCTGCAGCAAGTCCAGGTCGTGGCGCGCCGATTCCGGCAGGCGCACGCGGATCGGCACCTGGCGTTCCGGCAAGTTCAGCTTCGACAAGTCCTGGTCATAGTCGCCGGCCGTGGCCACGCGCAAGGTTTCGCCGATCGCGGCGGCCGATACGCCCAGGTCGGCGGCACGGGCCGGATCGGGGCGCACGATGACTTCCGGACGCAGCACGCTGACGTCGGAATAAATGCTGCCCAGGTTCGGTATCGTGCGGATTTCGCGCTGGATCGCCTGCGCCGCGGTTTTCAGCGCCTCGGCGTCGTCGCCTTCCAGCGAGACCGTGACTTCCTCGGCCGCCTCGTCGGCGCTGCCCACGGTGGTGCGCACGCCCGGCAGCTCGGCCAGCAGCGCGCGCAGGTGGCGGTTGACGTCGATCTGCTTGCGAGCACGTTCCTGGCGCGGTTTCAGGCTCACCGTCAGCGTGGCGCGCTGCACCTCGGCGCCGCCGATGGCGCTGTACACCTGCACCACGTCAGTGTCGCGCAACAGCAGCGTGCGCGCGTGTTCGGCGGCCTGGCGGGTTTCCTCCAGGGTGGCGCCGGGCGCCAGTTCCAGCGTGACCTGGGTCTGTGTGCCGTTCACGGGCGGGAAAAACGCGGTGGACAGGAACGGGATCAGCGCCAGCGACAGCACGAAGAACGCGCCGGCCATGGCCAGCGTGCGGGCGCGGTGGCGCAGGCACCACGCCACCGCGTGCAGGTAGCGGGTCATCAGCGGGCTGTCCTTGGCGTGATGGCTGTTATGGGCATGGGCCGCCGGTTTCACGACGGGTTTCAGCAGGTAAGCCGCCATCATCGGCGTCAGCATGCGCGCCACCAGCAGCGACGCGCCTACCGCCACCGACGCGGTCCAGCCGAACTGCCGGAAGTACTGGCCGACCACGCCGCCCATGAAGGCGGTCGGCAGGAACACGGCAACCAGGGTGGCGGTTGTGGCCACCACGGCCAGCCCGATTTCATCGGCGGCGTCGATGGCCGCCTGCAGCGGGGTCTTGCCCATGCGCAGGTGGCGCATGATGTTTTCGATTTCCACGATGGCGTCGTCGACCAGGATGCCCACCACCAGCGCCAGCGCCAGCAAGGTGATCAGGTTCAGTGAAAAGCCCAGCCAGTGCATCACCATGAAGGCGGGAATCACCGACAGCGGCAGCGCCAGCGCCGACACCAGCGTGGCGCGCCAGTCGCGCAGGAAGAACCACACCACGGCCACCGTCAGCAGCGCGCCTTCGTACAGCAGCGACATCGAGCCGGCATAGTTGTCGCGCACCGTGTCGACGCCATTGAACGCTTCGCGCAATTGCACGTGCGGCTCGCTCGCGGCCAGCTGGGCCACGGCGGCGCGCACCGCCTTGGCCACCTCGATTTCACTGGCGCCGCGGTTGCGCGTCACCGTGAAGCCGATCACGGGTTTGCCGTCCAGCAGCGTGATGGCGCGGCGTTCCGCGTGGGTGTCCAGCACGCGCGCCACCTGGTCCAGGCGGATCTTGCGGCCGTCCGGCAGCGCCATGCTGAGCGCGGCGATTTCCTCCACGCTGCGCACGGTGCCGATGGTGCGCACCGATTGCTGCACGCCGCTGATGCTCGCCGTGCCGCCCGGCGCTTCCTGCTGCACGCGCTGCAACTGGCGCGAGATGTCGGCCGCCGACACGTTGAACGACGCGAGGCGCGCCGGGTCGAGTTCGACCAGCACTTCGCGGCTCACGCCGCCCACGCGCGCCACGCGGCCCACGCCCGGCACCAGCAGCAGCGCCTTGGAAAACTTGCTGTCGATGAGCCAGGACAATGCCGCTTCGTCACGGTTGACGGAACTGGCCGTATAGGTCAGCACCGGCTGGTCGGCCAGGTCCAGGCGCGTGATCACCGGATCGCGCAGGTCGGCCGGCAAGTCGCTGCGCACGCGGCCCACGGCGTCGCGCACGTCGGCCATGGCTTCGGCCACGTCTTTTTCAAGGCGGAACTGCACCGAGGTCTCGACCATGCCGTCGCTGATTGTGGTGTAGATGTGGCGCACCTGGGAAATCGCGGCCAGCGAATTTTCCAGCTTGCGGGCCACGTCCGATTCCAGCTGCGGCGGCGAGGCGCCCGGCAGCGCGGCGCGCACGAACACCACGGGAAAATCCAGGTCCGGGGAATCCTGCACCTTCATGGCGCGAAAGCCCAGCAGGCCGGCAATGGTCATCAGCACGAACAGCAGGATGGCCGGGATCGGGTGCCGGATCGAATAAGCGGAAACATTCATGCCGTGCTCCTTACTTCAGCGCCGCGGTGGCGGGGCCGCCATGTTGGGCGCCTGCAGTCTGCGCCGCGGGTTCCACCTTGGCCGGCTTGCCGTTCTTCGGCACCGGCGGCGGCGTGACCTTGACGATGTCGCCGTCGGCCAGGAAGCCCGCGCCATTGTCGACCACCCAGGTGCCGTCCTTGACGCCCTCGACGACTTCGATGCGGTTCTGCACGCGGCGGCCCGCCGTCACGTGCGTCTGCACCACGCGGTCGTCGGCGCCGATAGTGAAGACATAGGCCGCGCCGTCTCGCATCTGCAGCGCGTTGTGCGGCACGGTCAGGGCCGGCTTGCTGCCCAGTTCCAGGGTGCCGGTCAGGAACATGCCGGGGCGCAGCTTGCCGGTGTCGGGCAAGTCCACGTAGACGGTGGCACTGCGGGTGGCGGCGTCCACCACGGGGCCCAGCATGCGCACGGTGCCGGCCACGCTGCTGCCATCGCTGGCGGCCAGCTTCACGGCCTGGCCGGGCTTGACGCGCAGCAGGTCGGCGGCCGGTACTTCGGCGCGCCATTCGAGACGGTTCTTGCGGATGAACTTGAACAATTCCTGTCCCTGCTGGGCCACGGCGCCAAGGGTCGCGTTGCGTGCCGTGATGACGCCGTCGTCCGGCGCCACCACCTGCGTCTGGCGCAGGCGGATCTGCTCGTTGCGCACGCGCGCTTCGGCCGACGCCAGGCGCGCCCTGGCGGTGCGCTCGGCAATCATGTATTGCAGGCGCTGCTGCGCCGACATGGCGCCGCTGTTGTCGAGTTCACGGGCGCGGTCGGCGTTGGATCTGGCTTCCTCCAGCGCGGCGCGGGCTTCCTCGCGCGCGGCTTCCTGCAGCGCCACGTCGGCCGCCACGCTGTCGCTGGCGAAGCGCGCCAGCACCTGGCCCTTGCGCACCGTGTCGCCCACGTTGACGTTGACTTCGGCCAGCCGCTGGCCGCCCAGTTCACTGCCGATCACGGCTTCCTGCCACGGCGCGACGGCGCCGTTGGCGGTCAGGTTCAGAGGCCAGGTGTGCTGTTGCGGCTTGACCGCGGTGACCGTCATGGTGGGACGCTGTTTGGCCTCGGCCGGCTTGACATCCTTTCCGGCGGTGCTTTCCGGTTCGCCGGACCCGGCCACCACGATGCCAATGCAGCACAGGGCGGCCAGCACGGCCAGCGTCGTCTGTTTTAACGTCGGTTTCTTCATTTCTTGCGTCTTCCCTATGGTGAATTAGCTGCGCTGGGTGGCGGTCCAGCCGCCGCCCAGCGCCTTGTACAGTGCGATCCATGCGGTCACGCGCTCGCGCTGCACGCCGATCAGGTTTTGCCGGGCCGCCAGCGCGCTGCGGCGCGCATCTTCGAGTTCGAACATGCTGCCGGTGCCGGCGCGCAGGCGGTCATTGCTCAAGTCGAAATAGCGCTCGTAGTCGCGCGCGGCGGCCTGCGCGTCGGCCTGGCGCCGCGCGGCCGAATCGAGCCGCACCAGCGCTTCTTCGATTTCGCGCACGGCGCCGCGCACGCGCTGCTGGTACACGGCGTACGCTTCGTCATAACGGGCCTGCGCCACGTCGACGTCGGCGCGGCGGCGGCCCGCGTCGAACAGCGGCAGCGTCAGGGCGGGGATGAATGACCAGGTGCTGTCGCTGTTGCTGGCGCCGCCCAGGCGCAGGCCGGCAATGCCGACGTTGCCGGTCAGCGTGATGCGCGGATAGCGCGCCGCTTGCGCCACGTTGATTTCCGCGCTGGCCGCGGCCAGTTCGCGTTCCGCGCTTTCCACGTCAGGGCGCTGTTCCAGCGCTTTGGCCGGTACGCTTTGCACGGCAATGGCCTGCGGCTGGGGCAGGGCGGCGCCGGTTCCGAGCCTGGCGCGCAATTCCGGTTCCGCGATGCCGGTCAAGGTCACCAGCGCCTTGACGCTCAAGTCGCAATTGGCTTGCTGCGCGACCAGGCGCTGGCGCGCGTCGGCGGCAGAGGCATTGATGAGGGTGGAGTCGGCAGTGGACATGAAGCCGGCCTTGACCTTGCGTTCGGTCAGCTGCGCGGTCTGCAGGCGCGAACCGAGGTCTTGCTCCAGCGTTTGCGCGGTGGCCACGCAGGCGCGGTAATCGACCAGGGTGGAGCCGACTTCGGCGGCCAGCGAGACGCGCGCCGCGTGCCAGTCGGCGGTACGGGCTGCCAGCCGCGCCTCGGCGGCGTCGGCGGCCTTGCGTTTGGCGCCGAACAGGTCGAGTTCCCAGCTGGCGTCCAGGCTGCGCAGGCTGGTGGTGCTGACCACCGCGCCGTCCGCGCCGGTGGTCTTGCTGCGATTGCCGCTGACACCGGCGCTGAGTTCGGGGAAGCGCGCGCCGCGCGCGCCGCCGGCCGTGCCGCGCGCCTGTTCGATGCGCGCCAGCGCCTGCGCCAGCGTGGGATTGGTCGCCTGCGCCGCTTCCACCAGTTGCGCCACCAGCGGGTCGTCGAACTGGCGCCACCAGTCTCGCAAGCCGGCCGCGCGCTGGTCCGCCTGCGGCAGGCTGGCCTGGAACCGGTCCGGCGCCGCGGCCGCCGGCGGCGCATACTGCGGACCGACCGCGCACGCCTGCACCAGGCTGGCGACGGCCAGCACGCCCAGTGCGTTGACTACCTTCCTATACTGCATAACCACTCCTCACTCTCGTTATTTCCTGTTGCTGCATCAGTTGCTGCATCATTGCTTGCGGGCCGGTCAGCGCCCCTTCCATTCGGGGCGGCGCTTTTCCGCGAACGCCCGCGGCCCCTCCCTGCAATCCTCGCTGGCGCGGCGCGCGTCTTCGCAGCTGTAGCGCGCCGCGAATGCCTCGGCTAGCGGCAGGTGGGCCGATTGCGCGGCCACCTGCTTGACGGCGCGCACGGCCAGCGGCGCGCAGCGCAGGATGTCGTCCACCCAGCCGCCGACGCAGGCGTCCAGCTCTGCGGCCGGGACCACGTCGTTGACCAGGCCAAACGCCAGCGCACGTTCGGCTGTCATGCGCCGGCCCGTCATCAGGTAACCCATGGCAGCCTTGAACGGCATCTGGCGCGTCAGGCGGAACACGCCGCCGGCGCCGGCGACCAGGCCGAGGCCCGCCTCGGGCAGCGCGAATTGCGCATGGTCGGCCGCCACCACGATGTCGCACGCCAGCGCCAGTTCGAAGCCGCCGCCCAGCGCGTAGCCGTTGACGCGGGCGATCACCGGCTTGGTGAGCTCGAAACGCTCGGTCAGGCGCGGATAGCCGGGCAAGCCCTTGCTGCCAAAGCTCGACGCGGGCGCGCCGTCGCGGTTGCGCGCGGCCAGTTCCTTCAAGTCCTGGCCCACGCTGAAGGCGCGCTCGCCGGCGCCGGTCAGCACGGCCAGCCACAGCGCATCGTCGCGCTCGAAGTCGTCCCAGATTTCCGCCAGTTCCGCGTGCATGCGCAAATTCATGGCGTTCATCACGTGCGGGCGCGCCAGCGTGATGTACGCCACGCGGCCGCGTTTTTCATACAGCACGTGCGGTGCGCTGTCCCGATCCACGGCGCTCACCTTGCGGCCTCCGCGTGCTCCACGTGCGGCCCGCCCAGTACGCGCGGGTCGCGCAGGAAGCGCGCCAGGCGCCTGACGCCTTCCTCGATCTGGCCATGGTCGAGATAGCTGCACGACAGGCGCAGTTCATGGTCGCCGGCGCGGCCCAGGTGGAAAAAGCTCATCGGCGTCCACAGCACGCCGTATTCGGCGGCGCAATACGCCAGCAATTCCGCGTCGGCCACGGCCGGGATGCGCACCCGCACGAAAAAGCCGCCGGCCGGGCGGTTCCACGCGATGCCCGGATGGGCGCCGCCGCCGAGATGGCGCTCCAGCGCGGCCAGCAGGCACGCCAGGTTGTCGCGGTACAGCGCCGCCTTGCCGCGGCTCAGCGCGGCGATGGAGCCGCCATGTTCCAGCAGCATGCCGCCAACGATGGCCTGGCAGATCGGCGAGGTATTGACCGTCACCATGCTTTTCAGGGTGGCCAGTTCGTCGGCCAGCAAGCCGGTCTTGCCGTTGCCGAGCGCGACTTGCTGGTCCGCCACCACGAAGCCCACGCGCACGCCCGGCATGCACGTCTTGGCGCAGGTGCCGAGGTACACCACGCGACGGGCGCGGTCCAGCGCCTTCAGGGTCGGCAGCGCACCAGCCGGCGCGGCGGTGAAGCCGTAGGCGTTGTCTTCCAGCAGCAGGAAGTCTTCTTGCGCGGCCAGCTCCAGCAGGCGTTCGCGCGCCGCCAGGTCCAGGATGGCGCCGGACGGGTTGGAAAAGTCAGGCGCCACGTACAGCGCGCGCACCCTGCCGCCCTTGGCGCGCGCCGCACGGCAGGCTTGCGCCAGGCCGGCGAAATCGATGCCGCCGGCGGTTTCGTCGATGGCGACCATCGGCATGTCGAGCAGGCGCGCGGCGCCGGCAATGCCGGCAAAGCACGGGTTGACCACGGCCAGCACGTCGCCCGGCGCCGCGCACAGCGCGCGCAACACCAGCAGGATGGCTTCCTGGCAGCCCACCGTCACCACCACGGCTTCCGGCGCCACGTCGATCCGTTCATCCTGGCGCAGCGCGCCGGCGATCAATTCATTGATCTGGCCGCGCGCGGGACCGTACTGGTACAGGTGCTTGTCGATCTGCGCCGCGGTGCGGCCTTTTTCCTCGGCCAGGTAGCGCATGTAGCGGCGCAGGAAGGCCGCCACGTCGAGCTGTTCGAAAAAGCCCGCGTACGGCGCGCCGGGCGCGAACGATATCGCGCGCGGATAGCGATCCATGATCTCGTTGAGGAAACTGATCGAATCGAATACCGGATCGGCCAGCGCCGCGTGCAGGTCGGCGCGGTCCAGCAATACCGGGGAAGTTGGGCTAGGGTTCATGGTGGTGTCCAATGGTTGACTGTGGGGCCGCCTCAGGCGCGCCGCACCTTGGCCAGCACGTCTTCGCTGTACAGGCGCTCGGCCTGTTCCAGCGCGAATTGCGCCATGTAGGTGCGGAACAGTTCCGGCGGTTCCTCGGCCAGCGCCAGCATGCGGCGGTTGACGATGACGGCCGGGCTGTCCAGGGCCGCGGCGCGCGCCTCGATGGCGGCTTCCATGCGGCCCGGTTCCACGACTTCGTCGAACAGCAGGCGGCCGTCTTCCTCGTTGGCCCAGATGCGGCGGCCGCCCAGGATGATCTGGCGCGCGATGCGCGCGCCGACCGCGCGGCCCAGGCGCAGGTTGCCGACGCCGGGCACGATGCCTTCCTGCGCGGCGGGCAGGCTGAAGAAGCTGTCGGCGGCGCCGATCACGTGGTCGAACACCAGCAGCAGCTGGGCGCCGCCGCCGATGGCGAACGTGTCGACCGCGGCGATCCACGGTTTTTCCAGGGTGCGCACCGTGCCGTCTGCCTCGTCGACGCGGATGCCGCGCAGGATCTTGCTGATGTAGCCCATTTCACGCTGCAGCAGGAAGTCGACGTAGGAAATCTTGCCCTGGTGTAGGTGCTTGAGGTTGATGCCGGCGCTGAACACGCGGCGTCCCGCATATTTCGGGTGCGTCATGACGCTGCCGCGCAGCACGCACACGCGCACCGCGTCGTCCAGCAGCACCAGGTCCACCGCGGTTTCCATGTCGGCGATCAGCTGGCCGTCTTCCGCGTTCAGGCAATGCTCATTGTGCACGGTCACGTGCGCGGTGGCGCCGCGCCGCTCGATGCGCAGCGTGTCGAGGCGCAGCTGGCCGTCGCGCTGGAACCGCTCCAGCAGGGCGGGCGCATGCCCGCCGGGACGCAGCATGGTCTCCAGCAGGTGCGCGCCGCAGGCCGGCGCGGCCAGGATCCCGGAAAAGAAGATGCCCTGGTCGATTTCGCGCGCCTCCTTGGCGTCCTGCAGCACCGCGCGTTCGGCCGCCATCTGCGCGCGCGACGGCGCCAGGCCGGGAAACGCGTCGGCCGCGGCATCGGCCAGCTGCGGCAGGCGCACGCGCTGCGCAAGATCGCCCGTCAGCGCGCGGTAGACGGCGTCGGCGTGGCGCTGCATGAAGCGCGTACGCACCTTGCGCAGCGCGGCGTGGATGGCGTCCGCGCTGGCTTGCTGGCCGGCGTCGCGCAGCGACCTGGCGGGCAATTCCGCCAGCAGCTGTTCGCCCTGCTCGGCGTAGTGTTGCAGCGCCTTGGCGTCGCCGGCCAGGCCGCCGGCGCCCGCCAGCACGGCGGCGGCGCCTTGCGCCCATTGCACGACCGTGGCGGCGAAGGCGGAGGAAGTGTGTTCGGTTGTCATGGTTGCAGGTCTGTAATTGGTTGTACGTGGTTGCCTGGCGGATTACGCTGCGCTAATCCGCCCTACATCGATAGCCAACGGATACGGCTGTAGGGCGGATTAGCTGAAGGCGTAATCCGCCCGCACAGCCACCATCAGTTGCGCACCTCCGCCTGCGCCGGCGCCGCCTGCGCGGCATGCGCGCGGCGCAGCAGGCGGTCGCAGGCCGCCAGGTGGGCGCCCAGCGCATCGTCGTAGTTGAGCGCAGGCGCTTCGTTCAGCAGGCGGCGGCGCACCGGCAAGTCTTCGGTGCACAGGGCGGCCAGCGACTTGATGAAGGCCGCGGTGGCCGCTTCCACGTCGTCGGTCACCGCGTCGACCATGCCCAGTTCGGCCGCGCGGGCCGCGCTCATGTCGATGCCGAACAGCACCAGCTGGCGTCCGGCCGCCGCGCCGATCTGGCCTGCGATGCGGTGCAGGGTCATCGACGGCAGGATGCCGTGGCTGGCGGCCAGCGACAGTTGCACGTCGTGCGCGGCAATGCGGTAATCGGTGGTCAGCAACACCGCGGTGCCCAGCCCGCCGCAGCGGCCCTCCACCGTGGCCATGGTGGTGGCGTGCAGGCGCTCCAGGCGGCGCAGCGCGCGTTCCCAGTGGTTGACCAGGTGCACGTCGACGTTGTCGGCGGCCGCGTCGCCCGCCGCGGCGGGTTTCAGCTGCACCAGCAGCACCGCGCCGGCGCCGGCGTCTTCCACGCTGTCGCAGGCGCTGTTGATGCTGGCGATCAGCGATTTCGACAGCGTGTCGGCCAGGTGCAGCTCGAGGCGCACGATGGTGCGGTCGTCTTGCTGCGAAATCGAATTAAATGTGAACATGTCGGTTCCTTTTTATAAAAGTAAGATTGCGTTCCCCGGGGCGCGCCGGGATCACCAGCGCAACAGGGCGGTTTCGATCGTGGTGCCGGGTCCCATGGTCATCATCACGCCATAGTCGCCCGGCTGGACCGTGCCTTCGTCGAGCAGTCGCTCATACGAAAACAGGAAGGAACCCGACGACATGTTTCCGTAGTCGCGCAGCACGCTGATGGTGTGCCGTACGTCATGCGCGCTCAGGCCCAGGTTGACCTTGACCGAATCGATGACTTTCTTGCCGCCGGAATGCACGATCCAGTGCGCGATGTCGCTGCGGCGCAGGCCCGCCCCGCGCAGCAACTGGTCGATGATGCTTTCGGCGTTGGCGCCCACCACGTACGGCACGTCCTGCGCCAGCACGAAGTTGAACTTGCCGTGCTGTTCGTCCCAGACGAATTTCATGGCGTCGATGGCTTCCGGCACCACGCGGCTGCTGAATCCCAGCACGGTCGGCGCCAATGGCGCATCGTCATCGCCGTCGGCCTGGCGCGCGTCGGAAAAATCGTAGACCGGGGCCGACAGCACGGCCACCGCGCCGGCGCCGTCGCCGAACAGGCTGTTGACCACGGCGGTTTCCATGGTGCCGTCGATGACGTAGGCGGCCGAGCAGATTTCCGCGCACACCATCACGGCCAGCTTGCCGGGGTTGGCCTGGGCCCAGGTCGCCACGGTATTCATGCCGTTCAATCCGGCGTGGCAGCCCATGCCGACGATGTCGGTGCGGCTGCAGTCGCGCCGCAAGCCCAGTTCCTTGCACAGCAGCGCGCTCAGGCCCGGCGTCAGCAGCCCGGTGGTGGTCACGCAGCACAGGTAGCGCACGTCGTCCAGCGTCGCGCCGGCGCGTTCGACCGCCTTGCGCAGCGCGGCGGCGCCGATGGCCACCGCGTATTTGCCGTGCTTGCCCAGCAGCTGGCCCTGGGTTTCATTGGCGCGCACGCCGTCGTCGTTTTCCGGCGGCAAGGTCAGGTGGCGGCGGCCGATCGCGCTGTTCATGAACATCAGGCGGATGCGCCGGTCTTCGATGTTGAACGCGTCCAGTACTTCCTTTTGCGTGTAGGGCGTGTCCGGCGTCGCGGTGCCCACGCCCACGATGCGGGCGCGGTTGCTCACCACGATGGCGGGTTGGCGGCGCTGCCCGGCGATTGTGTCCACGTTCTTGTCCGCGTTCATGTCCGCGCTTGCTTCAAGTGTGATGGTCATAGTGGTAGTCCGGCTAGGTTGATCGGGTTAAAACGCGTCCTCGACTTCGCTTTCGAAGCGGTACAGTCGGCGGTCCAGCAGCGACACCAGCGACAGCAGGGCCAGGCCGGCGCCGAAAATCAGGAACAGGAAACCGGTGCCGCGGCCAGGGCCGGCGCCAAACCACACGCCCACGCTTTCCATCAGCCAGCCGCCCGGGCGCATGGCCGGTTCGAAGACGTTGTGCGCGAGCAGGCCGCCCACCACCGCGCTCAGCGGCACCAGGCTCATGCTGATGGCCTGCTGCAGCGCCGCGAAATTGCCCTGGCGGTCGCGCGGCAGCTTGCGGCGCCATACCGACTGCATGCAGGCGGTCAGGGTCGAGGTGCACAGCATCACCGTGAACGCGCACAGGCACAGCACGCCCACCGAGGTGGTGGCGCCGCCCAGCGCGACGGCCAGGCCCTCGACCAGGTTGAAGGCCAGCACCAGCGGCGTCCATTTGCGCGGGCCGCCCCAGAAAATCATCAACAGGCCGCTCAGCAGCGCGCCCAGCGCGCCGGCCGTCGACACGCGCGCCAGCACGCCCGGGGTATGCGCCGACAGCACCATCGGCGTGGCCAGCACGATCACCACGCCCGAGACGAAGGCGCCCGCCGCGCAATAGCCGAAGATGCGCGCCATCGACGGGCGCTGCCACAGGTACTGGAACGCCCATTTCATGTCGCGCACCGGATCGCGCGGCGCCTGGCCGTCCGATTTCGGGGTCGGCGGGATGGTGGCCAGCAGCAGGCCGCCCAGCGCGATGGCCAAGGTGACCAGCTCGATCGCGATGATGCCGTGCAGGCCGATCGCGCCCAGCAGCGCGGCGGCCGCCATCGGCGCGCCCAGTTGCGCGATCGCGGAGGCGGCGCCGAACATGCCGCCGGCGCGGCCGAACTGCTCCTTCGGCACGATCTGGCTCAGGGTCGCGTACGCGGCCGGGCCCTGGAACGCCAGGCCGGCCGAGAGCACGATCTGCACCGTGTACAGTTGCCACAGCGAGAACGCGTTTTGCCACACCATCATGCACAGCGTGGCCGTACAGAGGAGCGCCGCGATGTCGCACGCCACCAGGATGGTGCGCTTGTCATAGCGGTCGGCGAGCGTGCCGCTCCACGGCAACAGCAGCAGGCCTGGCAGGGTCGAGGCCAAGGTCAGTTGCACGTAATTGAGCACCGACCCCGTGCTCTGGAACAGCCACACGCCAAACGCGAACGCGGTCAGCATGGAACCGGCCATGGAAACCGACTGGCCGAACCAGATCAGGTAGAACGAATTGCTCAACCGGCTTTCTGGCGCGCCGGCGGCGTTGCTTGCATACTCCATCATTTCACTCCAAGTAAAGGTTTCAACCAGCCGGCCAGGTGGCCGACGTGGGGCGGGGACAGCAGGGTCATATGGTTGCCGGGCGCTTGCCAGTGACGCGCGGCGGGCGCATGGTCTAGCCAGCGCGCCAGCCATGGCTCGCCGGTCCCGGGCGCGCCGCCGGTTGCCACCGACACCAGGTGCAGCGGACCCTGGTACGCGCCTGCCGGCGCGTAGCGCGTGTTGAGGTTGGTGGCGAAGACCCGCACGATGCCGCGCAACAGCGGCAACGGCGTGGTGCGCGACATCAGCCGTGCATCGACCAGGCGCGCCAGCAGCAGCGCGAGCTGGCCTTCCTCGTCGAGCGGGGCCAGCTCGCGCCCCGATACGCCGAGCGGATGCGCCTGGTCATGGCCCCCCAGGGGATCCCGCGGGGCCTCGCCCTGGCCCGCACGCCCCCGGGCGAGGGGGCCCGCCTGGAGGGGGGGGCCTCGCGCGCGCCCCGATACGCCGAGCGGGCGGCCCAGGTTCATTTCAAACAGTTCCACCAGTTTTTCCAGCATGGCGATGCGGCCGTAGCGCGGCCGTTCGTCGTGCGGGCCGGCCGGCGCGTCCGAATCGAGCACCGCCAGCAGCGCCACCTGTTCGCCGGCCTGTTCCAGCTGGCGCGCCATTTCCAGCGCGACCCAGCCGCCGAACGAATGGCCGAGCAGGCGGTACGGGCCGCGCGGCGCCACCTCGCGCACCGCGGCCAGGTAGAACGCGGCGGCCGCTTCCACGCTGGCGTGCGGCACCAGCTGGCCGCACAGTCCGCGCGGCTGCAGGCCGTGGATCGGCACCGAGCCGTCGAGCTGCTGCGCCAGCGCGGCAAAGGCGGTGACGCTGGCGCCGGCGCCCGGCACGCAGAACAGCGGCGCCACGCCGGCGCGGCCGGCCTGGATCGTGATGCGCGGCGCATAGGCCGTTTCCGGATGCTCCACGCCCTGCGCTTCGGCGCGCGACAGCTGCGCGCCGAGCGCGCGGCCCAGTTGCCGCACGTGCGGCGCTTCCATGATGGAGAAGTGGTCGCCGTCGACTTCCACCACCTGCAGCTGGCGGCCCAGCGCCGCGCCCCAGCCCAGGGTCGGGTCGGCGCGCCGTTCGTCCTTGGCCGACAGCAGCACCACCGGCGCCGGGATGGCCGGGCGCGCGTAGCGGCGCAGCGCGTTGGCGATCGCGTGGCGCACCGCGAGGTGGCGCTTGAGCGTGGACGCGTCGATTTCACGCGGGAACATGCCGCTGTCGCGGCCCAGTTCCAGCATGGCGTCGATGTCGTTGGCCGTGGCCAGCGCCTGCATGGCGGCGCGGTCGGCCACGCTGGCCACCTGCGGCATCCACGCCAGCGACGCCATCCAGGTCTCGAACGGCACGCCGCCGTCGGCGTCCGGCGTGAAGCCGGCTTCGCCCGGCCAGCGGTAATGGCACGCCGTGTCGATCAGGCCGAGGAATTCCACGGCCTGGTCGGCGCCGATCAGCTGGTGCGCCATTTCATACGCGATGGTGCCGCCGGCCGACCAGCCGGCCAGGCGGTACGGTCCCTGCGGCTGCACCTGGCGCAACTGGCTGATGTAGGCCGCCGCCATCTGTTCGACCGTGCCGTGCGGCTGTTCGCCCGGCAGGAAGCCGGTGGCGGCCAGGCCGTAGACCGGCACGTCCTCGTCCAGCCAGGCGGCCAGGTCGCGCGCATAGCCGATTTCGCCTTCGCCCGGGTGCACCAGGAACAGCGGCCGGCGGTTGCCCTGCGGGCGCAGCGCCACCAGGTTCGGATGGCGGCTGGACTGGCCGCTGGCCGCCGCGGCAAACGCGTGCAGCGTGCTGTGCACGAACAGCGTGCGCAGTGGCACGTCGACGCCGGCCGCGCGGCGCAGGCGCGCCAGCATCTGCACGCCCAGCAGCGAATGGCCGCCCAGCTCGAAGAAGTGGTCGTTGCGGCCCACTTGCGGCACGCCCAGCAATTCCTGCCAGATGGCGGCAATGGCTTGCTCGGCGGCGCCCTGCGGCGCTTCGAACTGGCGCTGCGCGACGGCGCCGGCGTCCGGCGCGGGCAGGGCGGCGCGATCGAGCTTGCCGTTGGCCGTCAGCGGGAAGGCGTCGAGCGTCACGAAGGCGGCCGGAATCATATGCTCGGGCAGGGTGGCTGCCAGCGCGGCGCGCAGCGCGGCCGCCGTGGGAGCGGGGCCCTTGGCGTCGGCCACCACGTAGGCCACCAGGCGCTTGTCCGCCGCCTCGCCGCCATGGCCTTCGTGGCCGGCGTGTTCCTGGCGCGCCAGCACGGCGGCTTCGCGCACGCCGGCGCAGGCGGCCAGCGCGGCCTCGATCTCACCGAGCTCGATGCGGAAGCCGCGCACCTTGACCTGGAAGTCGTTGCGGCCCAGGTATTCGAGGTTGCCGTCGGCTTTCCAGCGTCCGAGGTCGCCGGTCTTGTACATGCGCCCGCCCGGACCCCCAAATGGATCGGCCAGGAAACGGTCCGCCGTCAAGTCCGGACGGTTCAGGTAACCGCGCGCCACGCCGGCGCCGCCGATGTACAGTTCGCCGGTCACGCCGGGCGGCACCGGCTGGCCGTGCGCATCGAGCACGTACATGCGGGTGTTGGCAATCGGGCGGCCGATCGGCAAGTCCGCGCCCGGCGTCACGCCGGCCTGCGCTTCATAGGTGGCGCAGCCGACCACGGTTTCGGTGGGACCGTATTCGTTGACGATGCGGGTGGCCGGCGCCACGCGCAGCCATTTGTCCACCGTGGCCCACGACAGCGCCTCGCCGCCCACCACGAACACGTGCGGCAGCCGCGCCAGCGCGGCCGGCCGGGCCGGCGCACCCTGCGCCAGGCTGTCGGCCAGCAGCGCCAGGTGCGCCGGCGTGATTTTCACCAGCAATGGCTGCTGCGCCGCGCGCAGCACGGCTTCCAGGCCCGCCAGCTCATCCTTTTCACGCAGCACCGTCACGCTGCCGCCGCTGATCAAAGGCAGGTACAGGCTGGTGATGGTGGCGTCGAACGCGATCGACGACGACAGCACCGCGTCGCACGGCGCGTGCGGCGCATAGCTTGCACGCGCCCAGGCCAGGTAGTTGGCCAGGCCGCCATGCTCGATCATCGCGCCTTTCGGCTTGCCGGTCGAGCCGGACGTGTAGATCACGTACGCCAGGTCGTGCGCGCCGGCGGCCACGCCGGGGTTGGTGCACGGGCTCTCGTCGCTGGACGGCAGCAGCACCGGGATCGACAGCGGCGGCAATGCGGCGCGCAGCGACGGCTGCGTCAGCACCGCTGCCGGCGCGCTGTCGGCCAGCATGAAGGCCAGGCGTTCGGACGGATATGCGGGATCGAGCGGCACGTAGGCCGCGCCGGCCTTCAGGGCGCCCAGCAGGGCCGCCACCAGGTCCGGGCCGCGCTCCAGGCACACGGCCACGCGGTCGCCGGGCTGG
Organism: uncultured Pseudoduganella sp.; assembly: GCA_966211685.1. Classification (GTDB taxonomy): domain Bacteria; phylum Pseudomonadota; class Gammaproteobacteria; order Burkholderiales; family Burkholderiaceae_D; genus Rugamonas. The sequence continues at coordinate 9,500 of CBIHOX010000050.1, read as the reverse complement.
ACGCCGGCCGCCAGCAGCCCGTGCGCCACGCGGTTGGCGCGCCAGTTCAGCTGCGCATAGCTCGATGGCATGCCGTCGAACAGCAGCGCCACGGCGTTCGGGTGCAGGGCCGCCTGCTGTTCGAACAGCGCGTGCGCCGGCAGCGCGGCAGCGAATACCGTGGCGGTCTGGTTGTAGCTGTCCAGCACCTGTCGGCGCTGCGCTTCGTCCAACAAGGCAATGCGGCTGACCGGCTGCGCATCGTCGGCCGCCATCGCGGCCAGCACCAGGCGGTACTGGCCCATCAGGCGCTCGATGGTGGCGGCGTCGAACAGGTCGGTCGAATATTCCAGGCTGCCGACGATGCGCTCCCCCGCGTCCACCAGCCGCAGGCCGATGTCATATTGCGTGGTGTGCTGGGTCTGCGGCCGTTCGCTCAGGGTCAGGCCCGGCAGGGTCATGGCGTCGTTGCCCGGCGTGTTGTTCATGCTCAGCATGACCTGGAACAGCGGGCTGTGGCCCATGCTGCGCGCCGGCTGCAGCGCTTCCACGACTTGTTCGAACGGCAAGTCCTGGTGTTCGAACGCCTGCAGCGCCGACGCCTTCACGTGCGCCAGCAAGTCCCCCACGGTGGCGCCGTCGGCCAGGGTGACGCGCAGCGCCAGCGAATTGACGAAGAAGCCGATCAGCGGTTCGACTTCCACGCGCTGGCGGTTCGCCACTGAGGTGCCGATCACCACGTCGCCCTGTCCGGACAGGCGCGCCAGCAGCGCACCCCAGCCGGCCAGCAGCGCCATGAACAGGGTGCAGCCGTGGCGCTGGGCCAGCGCGCGCAGGCCGTCGGCCACTTGCGCATCGATTTCCAGCGCGGCCGTGGCGCCGGCATAGCTTTGCTGCGCCGGGCGGGGACGGTCGGCCGGCAGCGACAGCAGCGCTGGGGCGCCGGCCAGGTAATCCTTCCAGAACGCGGTCTGCTGTTCCAGCGCGGCGCCCTGCAGCCAGCCACGCTGCCATGCCGCGTAATCGGCGTATTGCAGCGCCAGCGGCGGCAGCGGGTCGGGCTGGCCGGCCGCGAATGCGGTGTACAGCGCCGACATTTCCTTGACCAGGATACCCATCGACCAGCCGTCGGAAATGATGTGATGCTGCGTCACCAGCAGCACGTGTTCCTCGTCGTTCAGGCGCAGCAGCTGGCCGCGGACCAGCGGGCCGGCCGCCATGTCGAACGGCGCGGCGGCTTCGTCGGTGCTCAGCTGCAGCACCGTGAATTCCTGTTCATGGCCGGCCAGGTGTCCCAGGTCGCGTTCGCGCAGCGCGAAGCCGCTGCCGGCCGGCGCGATCACCTGCACCGGCGTGCCGTCGGTTTCCACGAACGTGGTGCGCAGGTTTTCATGGCGCGCCACGATGCGGTCCAGCGCGGCCTTGAGCGCGGCCTTGTTCAGGCGGCCCTTCAGGCGCAGTTCGGACGGCATGTGGTACGCGGCGCTGGCGGCCGGGTCGAGCTGCGCCATGAACCACATGCGCTGTTGCGGGAACGACAGCGGCAGCGGCTTGCCGCGGTCGGCCGCGGTGATCGCGGTCATCCCGGTCGGGCGCGCGGTGTCGGCCAGCGCGGCGAAGGCGGCCAAGGTCGGGTGCGTGAACAGGTCGCGCAAGCCCAGTTCCACGCCCAGTTCCTCGCGTACGTGCGACAGCAGCTGCACCGCCAGCAGCGAGTGGCCGCCGAGGTCGAAGAAGTGGTCGTTGCGGCCGACCTGTTCGAGTTCCAGCAATTCCTGCCAGATGGCGGCGATGCGCTGCTCGACGGGGCCCTGCGGCGCGTCGTAGGCCGCGCTGGCCACGGCGGCGTTGTCGGGCGCCGGCAGCGCCTTGCGATCGAGCTTGCCGTTGGGCGTGAGCGGGAAGGCCGGCAGCGCGACGTAGGCCGACGGGATCATGAATTCGGCCAGGCTGGCCGCCAGCGCGGTGCGCAGCGCCGCCGCGTCCAGCGTGCAGCCGTCGCGCATGACCAGGTACGCCACCAGGCGCTGGTCGCCCGGCTGGCCCGGATTATCTGCGCGGGCAATCACGATGGCTTCGCGTACGCCGTCGCAGGCGGCCAGCTTGCTTTCGATTTCGCCCAGTTCGATGCGGAAGCCGCGCACCTTGACCTGGAAGTCGTTGCGGCCCAGGTAAGCCAGCGTGCCGTCCGGCAGCCAGCGCGCCACATCGCCAGTCTTGTACAGGCGTGCGCCGGGCTTGCCGCTGAACGGGTCCGGCACGAAGCGCTCGGCCGTCAATTCAGGGCGGCGCAGGTAACCGCGCGCCACGCCTGCGCCGCCGATATACAGTTCGCCGGCCACGCCCAGCGGCGCCGGCTGGCCGTGCGTATCGAGCACATAGACCTGCATGTTGTCGATCGGGCCGCCCAGGGTCGGCTGCTCGCCGCAATCGGCAATGGCGACGATGGTGGCGTCCACCGTGCATTCGGTGGGGCCGTACATGTTGTAGAAATGGATGCCGCGCGCGGCGCGCAAGGCGCTCCACATGGCCTGGTCGATGGCTTCGCCGCCGATCAGCACACTGACCGGCTGGTAGCGCGGGTTGGCGGCCAGGCCGGCTTTCAGCAGGATGGCCAGTTGCGACGGCGTGCAGTCGAATGCGGCGATGCGGTGCTGTTCCAGGAACGCCAGCATGGCCGGGCCGTCGGCGCGGATCCATTGCGGCACCAGGTGCAGGCAGCGGCCCGACAGCAGTTGCAAAATGCCTTTCAGCGACATGTCGAACGCATACGACGCGTTCAGCGCCACGTGCGCATCGGCAGCGCAGTGCCGGTGCGTGGTGCGCTGCATGGCGCGCCAGAAGTTCACCGGCGAATGGTGCTCGACCATCACGCCTTTCGACGTGCCGGTGGAACCGGACGTGTAGATCACGTAGGCCAGGCTGGTATCAAGCAGTCCCGGCACCTGAGGATTGTGGTCCGGCTGCGCGGCCAGCGGCGCGCTGTCGTGGCGGTCCAGCGCCAGCACCGGCACGGCCACGGCGGGCAGCGCGCCGGCCAGCGCCGATTGCGTCAGCAGCGCGGCCGGTTCGCTGTCGGCCAGCATGTGCGCCAGGCGGTCGGCCGGGTACGACGGGTCGAGCGGCAGGTAGGCGCAGCCGGCTTTCAGGATGCCGAAAATGCCCGCCAGCATGTCGACGCTGCGCTCCACGCACAGCGCGACGATGGTGTCCGGGCGCACGCCCAGGCCGATCAGGTAATGCGCGACCTGGTTGGCGCGGCGGTTCAGTTCACCGTAGGTCAGCGACTGGTCCTGGTACACCACGGCCGGCGCATGCGGTTGCGCGGCGGCCTGCGCTTCGAACAATTCGTGCACCAGTTGTCCTTGCGGGGCCTCCTGCGCGGTGGCGTTGAAGTCCACCAGCAGCTGGCGGCGCTGCGCGCTGTCGAGCAAGTCGATGGCGGCCACGGTTTGGCTGTCGTCGGCCGCCATCGCGGCCAGCACGGCCTGGAAGTGCGCGGCCAGGCGCGCCATGCTGGCTTCGTCGAACAGGTCGGTGGCGTAGCGCAGGCTGCCCTCGACCGTGTCGCCGATATCCTTGAGGAACATCGACAGGTCGAATTGCGTGGCGCTGTAGGTCTGTTCGACCGGCGTCAGCGACAGGCCCGGCATGCGCAGCCTGCCGTTTTCCGGCGCGCTGTCCCAGTTCAGGATGGCCTGGAACAGCGGGCTGTAACCCATGCTGCGCGACGGGCGCAGCGCTTCCACCACTTGCTCGAACGGCAAGTCCTGGTGCGCGAACGCCTGCAGGGTGCCGCTCTTGACCTGGGCCAGCAGCTCCGCCACGGACAGGCCGCCGCCGGCGCGCACGCGCAGCGCCAGCGTGTTGACGAAGAAGCCGATCAGCGGCTCGACTTCGGTGCGCTGGCGGTTGGCCACCGGCGCGCCGATCACCACGTCGTCCTGGCCGCTCATGCGCGCCAGGGTGACGCCCCAGCCGGCCAGCATGGTCATGAACAAGGTCACGCCGTGGCGCGCGCTCAGCGCCTTCAGGCTGGCGGTCAGCGCCGGGGCCAGGGTCAGCGGCACGGTGGCGCCGGCATAGCTTTGCCGCGCGGGGCGCGGACGGTCGGCCGGCATGGCCAGCAATTCCGGCGCGCCGGCCAGGTAGCCTTTCCAGAAGTCGAGCTGCGTCTGCAGCACGGCGCCCTGCATCCAGTTGCGCTGCCATGCCGCGTAATCGGCGTATTGCAGCGGCAGCGGCGGCAGCGGGTCGGGCTGGCCCTGGCTGAACGCCTGGTACAGCTGCGACATTTCGCGGATCAGGATACCGATCGACCAGCCGTCGGAAATGATGTGGTGCTGGGTCACCAGCAATACCCATTCAGTCTTGCCCAGCCGCACCAGCTGGCCGCGGATCAGCGGGCCCTTGGCCAGGTCGAACGGCGCGCCGACTTCGTCAAAGCCGAGTTGCGACAGCGCGAACGCCTGTTCGTGGCCCGGCAGGTGGCGCAAATCGCGTTCGCGCAAGGCGAAGCCGCTGTCCGGCGGGGCGATGCGCTGCACGGCCTGGCCATCGATTTTCACGAACGTGGTGCGCAGCGCTTCGTGGCGCGCGACGATGCGGTCCAGGGTGGCGCGCAGCGCCTGCAAATCCAGCTCGCCGCGCAGGCGCAGGCCGGCCGGCATGTGGTAGGCGGCGCCGGCGGAGCGGTCCAGCTGGTCCAGGAACCACAGGCGCTGTTGCGCGAACGACAGCGGCAGCGGCTTGCTGCGGTCGGCCGGCAGCAGCGCGGTCATGCCGCTGTGCCGCGCGCTGGCGGCGCGCACGGCGAAGCCGGCCAGGGTCGGCTCGATGAAGAGGTCGCGCAGGGTCAGTTCCACGCCCAGCCGTTCGCGCACCTGCGACAGCAACTGCACCGCCATCAGCGAATGGCCGCCCAGTTCAAAGAAGTGGTCGTGGCGGCCGACTTGCGGCAAGCCCAGCAACTGTTGCCAGATGGCGGCCAGCGCCTGTTCCACCGTGCCTTCCGGCGCCGCGTATGCGCGCGTGGCGACGGCCGCCGCGCCGGGCGCGGGCAGCGCGTTGCGGTCGATCTTGCCGGTCGGCGTCAGCGGATAGGCGTCCAGGGTCACGAAGGCCGACGGGATCATGTGTTCGGCCAGGGTGGCGGCCAGTTCGGCGCGCAGCGCCGAGGCGTCCAGCGCGGCGCCATCGTGCGCCAGCAGGTAGGCCACCAGGCGCGTGCTGTCGGGCTGGCCGGGCTGGCTTTCGCGGTCTGTGCGGGCCACCACCAGCGCTTCGCGCACGCCGGCGCAGGCGGCCAGGCGCGCCTCGATTTCACCGCACTCGATGCGGAAGCCGCGCACCTTGACCTGGAAATCGTTGCGGCCCAGGTATTCGATCATGCCATCGTCGCGCCAGCGTCCCAGGTCGCCGGTCTTGTACATGCGCGCGCCGGCAACGGCGCTGAACGGGTCGTCCAGGAAACGTTCGTCGGTCAGGTCGGGACGGAACAGGTAGCCGCGCGCGACACCGGCGCCGCCCACGTACAGTTCACCGGCCACGCCGACCGGCGCCGGCTGCAAATGGCGGTCCAGGATATAGATGCGGGTATGGGCGCTGGGGCGGCCGATCGGTACCGCATGCACCGGCACCGCGTCGTCGGGGCCATACAGGACCGACGTGGTGCTGACCGTGGTTTCCGTGGGGCCGTAGGTATTGAGCCAGCGGCAGTTGCGCAGGCCGGGTTCGGCCAGCCACGCGGCCAGGTGGCGGCTTTCGGCTTTTTCGCCGCCCGCCACCACCAGGCGCAACGTGGCGGCGAGCGGGCCGTGGCGGGTGGCCACCTGCTGCGCCCACTGGTGCCAGAACGCGGTCGGCAAGTCGGCCACGGTCACGCCTTCGGCGTCGAGGAAACCGGTAAACGCGCTGTCCGGCACGGCCAGGTCGGCCGGGCGGAGTACCAGCGTGGCGCCGGACGACAGCGCCGGGAAGATTTCGCCGACCGACGCGTCGAAGCTGTACGACGCGAATTGCAGCATGCGGTCGGCCGGGGTCAGGCCGCACGCGCGGACATGGCCGCTGACGAAGTTGACGGCATTGTCGTGCTGCACCATCACGCCCTTGGGCAGGCCGGTGGAGCCCGACGTGTAGATCACGTACGCCAGGTGCTTGTCGGCCAGGTCCGGTATTGCCGGAGGCTGGTCGGCGCCGGGGCCGGCCTGGTCCAGCAAGACTACCGGCACGCCGGCGCCGGGCAGCGACGCCTGCAAGGCGCTGTGGGTGAGCAGCGCGGCGGGGCGGCTGTCGGCCAGCATGTGCGCCAGGCGCGCGGCCGGGTAGGCCGGGTCGAGCGGCACGTAGGCGCCGCCGGCTTTCAGGATGCCCAGCAGGCCGGCCACCATGCCGGCGCCGCGCTCGACGCAGATGGCCACGCGGTCGTCGGGCCGCACGCCCAGGCCGTGCAGCGTGTGGGCGACGCCGTTGGCGCGCCGGTCCAGTTCGCGGTAGCTGATGCGTTGGCCATCGGCCACCAGCGCAACCGCGTCGGGGCGCGCGGCAACCTGTCGTTCGAACAGCTGGTGCAACAGTACGCCGGCCGGGGCGGCGGGGCCGGCAGCGGCGGCGCCGTTAAAGCCGTGCAGTACCAGTTCGCGCTCGGCGGGCGGCAGCAGCGGCAGCGTGGCCACGGAGTGGCGCTCGTCGGCCGCCATGGCCGCCATCACGCACTGGAAATATCCGCACAGGCGCTCGATGGTCGATGCTTCGAACAGGTCGCTCGCGTATTCCAGGCTGCCGATGATGGTGTCGCCGGCGTCGGTCAGGGTCAGGCTCAGGTCGAACTGCGACGCGTGGTGCGACTGTTCGACCTCGCTCAGGGTCAGGCCCGGCAGGCGCAGCGGTTCGCCGCCCGGCGTATTGTTCATGCTCAGCATCACCTGGAACAGGGGGCTGTAGCTCATCGAGCGGGCCGGCTGCAGCGCTTCCACCACTTGTTCGAACGGCAAGTCCTGGTGCGCATAGGCGCGCACGGTGTCGTCCTTGATGCGGGCCAGCAGTTGCGCCACGGTCGGCTCGTCGTCGAGCCGCACGCGCAGCGCCAGCGTATTGACGAAAAAGCCGATCAAGCCTTCGATTTCCGTGCGCTGGCGGTTGGCGACCGGGGTGCCGACCACGATGTCGCCCTGGCCCGACAGGCGCGCCATCAGCACCGACCAGCCGGCCAGCAGGGTCATGAACAACGTCGCACCGTGCCGCTGGCTCAGCGATTTCAGCGCGGCCGTCACATCGGCCGGCAACACCAGGCGGGCCATGCCGCCGGCATAGCTTTGCATGGCGGGACGCGGATGGTCGGTCGGCAATTCCAGCAATTGCGGCGCGCCGGCCAGGTAATCTTTCCAGAACGTGGTTTGCGCGGCCAGCGCATCTCCGCGCAGCCAGCTGCGCTGCCAGGCCGCGTAATCGGCGTATTGCAGCGGCAGCGGCGCCAGCATGGCAGGCTGCTGGCGGCATTGCGCGTCATACAGGGCGGAAAATTCGCGTACCAGGATGCCGATCGACCAGCCGTCGGAGATGATGTGGTGCTGGGTGATCAGCAGGATATGTTCGTCGTCTGCCAGGCGCAGCAACTGGCCGCGGATCAGCGGACCGGCCGCCAGGTCGAATGGCGCGGCCACTTCATCGGCGGCAATGCGCTGCACGGCCTGTTCGCGTTCGCCGGCGGGCAAGGCGCCCAGGTCGCCCAGGTCGCGTTCTGCCAGTGCAAAGCCGCAGCTGGCCGGCGCGATCACCTGGCGCGGCGCGCCGTCGGCGTCGACGAACGTGGTGCGCAAACTTTCGTGGCGCGCCACGATGGCGTCCAGCGCGCCTTTCAGCGCGTCGCGCCGCAGGCTGCCGGTCAGGCGCAGCGCGGCCGGCATGTGGTATGCCGCGCCGGCGGCGTGGTCGAGGCGGTCCATGAACCACAGGCGTTGCTGGGCGAACGACAATGGCAGCGGTGCGGAGCGGTCGACCGGCAGCAGCGGCGGGGTGGCGTCCGAGGGCGCGCGCGCCACGGCGCTTTGTTTCAGCCGCATCAACAGCAATTCACGCTTGCGGGCACTCAGGGTGGAATCGGCAGTGGTGGTATTCATTGTTATTCGATTCAGTTGCGGTTGATGGGGTTATTTGGAAACGGCGTCGCCCTGCGCCAGCAGGCGTTCGACTTCCTCGTCGGACAGTCCGGCCAGTTCGCGTTCCAGCTGGTCGATGTCGGCCGCGTCGTACTGGTCCAGCCCCGCATCGACCACGCAGCCGGCCAGCGCCGCCAGCGTCGGGTGCTGGAAGATGGCCGACAGCGGCAGCGCTACGCCCAGGGTGTCCTGGATGCGCGCGGCCAGTTGCACCGCCAGCAGCGAATGGCCGCCCAGTTCAAAGAAATGGTCGTCGCGGCCGGCGCGCTCAACGCCCAGCAATTCCCGCCACAGTTGCGCCAGCGCCTGCTCGGTCGGGCCTTCCGGCGCGGCGTAGGACCGCACCCCCGCCGCATCGGCGTCCGGCGGCGGCAGCGCGGCGCGATCGAGCTTGCCGTTGTGCGTCAGCGGCAGCGCATCGAGCACCACGATGGCGGACGGCACCATGTATTCCGCCAGGTTGGCGGCCAGCCGCTCGCGCAGCGCTGCGGGTTGCAGGGCCGCGCCGGCATGCGGCGCCACGTACGCCACCAGGCGCTGGTCGCCCGGGCGGTCTTCGCGCGCCAGCACGGCGGCTTCGCGAACGCCATCGCACGCCAGCAACTGGTTTTCGATTTCGCCAGGCTCGATGCGGAAGCCGCGCAGCTTGACCTGGAAATCGTTACGTCCCAGGAAAGCCAGGTTGCCGTCGTCGAGCCAGCGTCCCAGGTCGCCGGTGCGGTACAGGCGTTCGCCCGGCACGAATGGATCGGCCACGAAGCGCTCATCGGTCAAATCCGGACGGTTCAGGTAACCGCGCGCCAGGCCGGCGCCGCCGATGCAGATTTCACCGGCCGCGCCCAGCGGGACCGGCTGCAACTGGCTGTCCAGCACATACAGGCGCACGTTGGCCAGCGGGCGGCCGATCGGCAGCACGCCATCGCCATCGATGAAGGCGTGGCCGCAGCGGAAGACCGACGCGCAGACCGCCGCCTCGGTTGGGCCATACGCGTTGAACAGCGCATGGCGCGCGGCCCAGCGGCGCGCCAGTTCCGGCGGGCACGCTTCGCCTGCCACGATCAGTGTCATGGGCGCGAATGTCTCACTGCCGGCATACACGGCCAGCGCGGACGAGGGCAGGGTCACGTGCGTGACGGCGTGCCGCGCCAGGGTGCGCTGCAGCGGCTCGCCCGGCCACAAGTCGTCGCGCGCGGCCAGCACCAGCGCGGCGCCGCTGCCCAGCGCCATCGCGGCTTCGGAAATGCTGGCGTCGAAGCTGGGCGAGGCGAATTGCAGCACGCGGCTGCCGGCCGTGACGCCAAACGCGGCGGCCTGCGCCTGCGCCAGGTTGCTCAAGCCGCCATGCAGGTTGACCACGCCCTTGGG
>CBIHOX010000049.1:0-35740 GCA_966211685.1 uncultured Pseudoduganella sp. | reverse complement strand
ACAGGATGCCCGGATAGTCCTTGCACAGGCCGTCCAGCATGGCCACCAGCTTGGTGGAAGCCTGCTTGACGCGCTCCAGGAAGGCCGGCTGGTTGATCGTGTCCAGCACGGTCAGCGCCACGGTGGCGGCCAGCGGGTTGCCGCCATAGGTGGTGCCGTGGCTGCCCACGTTCAGGGTCTTGGCCAGTTCCTCGGTGGTCAGCATGGCGCCGATCGGGTAGCCGTTGCCCAGGGCCTTGGCCGAGGTCAGCACGTCCGGGGTCACGCCATAACCCTGGTAGGCGAACAGGTGGCCGGTGCGGCCCATGCCGCATTGCACTTCGTCGAAGATCAGCACGGCGCCGGTCTTGTCGCACAGGTTGCGCAACTCTTGCAGGAATTCCTTGTTGCCCGGCACCACGCCGCCTTCACCCTGTACAGGTTCCACGATCACCGCGCACACGTCATCGGTGATGGCGGCGCGCGCCGCTTCGATGTTGTTGTACTCGATGTGGTTGATCGCCGGCGGCAGCGGCTCGAAACCTTCGGTGTACTTGGCCTGGCCGCCAACCGACACGGTAAACAGCGTGCGGCCGTGGAAGGAGCTGAAGCACGACACGATGCGCGACTTGTGTTCACCGAACTTGGTATGCGCGTGCTTGCGCGCCAGTTTCAGCGCGGCTTCGTTGGCTTCCGCGCCGGAGTTGCAGAAGAATGCGCGGTCGGCGAAGGTGGCTTCGGTCAGCGCCAGCGCCAGGCGCAGCACCGGCTCGTTGGTATAGCCGTTACCCAGGTGCCACAAGGTGTTGGCTTGCCTGGTCAGGGCTTCCACCACGACCGGGTTGCAGTGGCCCAGCGACGCCACCGCGATGCCCGACGTGAAGTCCAGGTAATGCTTGCCGTTCTGATCCCACAGGTCCAGGCCCGAAGCGCGTACCGGCACCATCGCGGCAGGCGCGTAGGTCGGCACGATTACATCATCAAAAGTCTGCCGGGTGACAGGGCGAGTCGTTACAGAAGAGTCAAGCTTAGCATTCATGTCATTCCCCAAAAGAAGAGATACAGGCCCTTAGTGGCGAGGTGCGCAACGAGGTGCGGTATCCCATTATAAAAAGCGGGATGCTAAAACTCTTTTGTGGATGCGACAAGGTTTTTCATTTTTCAGAAGGTATGCAAAATCACCGCTTGCACATGGGAATTTGACTCATTTTGTGGAAACTTTTCCATGAATCTTTACCGGCGGCTTTTTTCATGGCGTCGACTCGGCTATCCTGTTCTGCACAGGCAATTCATGCTGCCCTATCCCCGCGACCACCATGGACCCAGTACGAGACCGGTTTGCAGCACTGCGCCTTCCGGCACACGCCTGCCCGCCATGGCTGTTTTGCATATGCTGGTTGCTTGGCCTGGCCGTGCTGGTCCTGGCGCCACCGGTGCGCGCCAACGACGACGCCGCGCCCGCGCCGCCGCCGGCGCTGCGGCTGTCGGTGGCGCAGCGCGCCTGGCTGGCCGAACATCCGGTCCTGAAGGTCGCGGTCGACACCAACCGCGCGCCGATCGAGTGGCTTGGCGAGGACGGCGTCATGCGCGGCATTTCCCCCAACATGCTGCAGCGCATAGGGGGCATGCTGGGCGTGCGCTTTGAACTGGTTCCGAGCAAGGGCGTGGGCGACCAGATCGACCGCCTGAAGCGCGGCGAAGCCGACATCGTCTCGGCGATTTCGCAAACGCCTGAACGCAGCGCCTTCCTGGCCTTGACCACGCCATTCATCACCACGCCGGTGGTGATCTACAACCGCGTCGGCGCCCCGCCCACGGGCGGCCTGGCCGGGCTGGCCGGCAAGCGCGTGGGCGTCTCGGCCCGCACCAACGTGGAGGAAAGCCTGCGCAAGGAATGGAAATCGCTGCGGATCGTGCCGGTGCAAAACTTCCGCCAGGCCACCGAGTGGCTGCGCGCGGGCGACCTGGACGCCTTTGTCGGCCCCCTGATGACGGGCACCCACCAGCTGGTGGAACAGGGCGCCAGCGACATCCGCGTGGCGGGGGAAACCGATTACGCATACCAGATCGGCTTTGGCGTGCGCAATGACATGCCGGAATTGCTGCCGCTGCTGGACATGGCGCTGGCCGCGATTCCGCGCGCCGAGCGCGATGCGATCCGCCAGAAGTGGAGCACCATCCAGTACTCGCATGAAACCGATTACCGTCCGCTGGGCGCGCTGGCGGTGGCGGTGCTGGTGGCCGTGGCCTTCATCGTGCAGCTGCGCGTGATGGTCAAGCGGCGCACCGCGCAATTGCAGCAGGAAGTGGCGGTACGGCGCGCGCGCGAAGAGGAAATCCGCGAACTGAACGCGGCGCTGGAACAGCGGGTCGAACAGCGCACCGCGCAGCTGCGTCAAGCCAACGAGGAATTGCGGCTGGCGGCCGACCAGCTGGTGCAGACCGAGAAAGTCGCGTCGCTGGGCCGGCTGGTGGCCGGCATTGCCCATGAATTGAATACCCCGCTCGGCAGCACCCTGACCGCCGCCACCACCTTGCGCGACCTGGTGCGCGATTTCGGCAATGGCCTGTCCAACGGCGCGCTGAAGCGCTCGCAGGCGGAAGAACTGGTGCGCCAGTGCCAGCAGGCGTGCGCCATCATCGAGCGCAATGCGCACCGGGCGGCGGGGCTGATCGAGAACTTCAAGGAAATCGCAGTCGACCAGGCCAGTGAACGGCGCCGCACTTTCCGCCTGCGCACCACGGTCGACGAAGTCATCACCACGCACCGCAACGCGTGGAAAAACACGCCGCACGAGATCGCGGTGGAAATCCCCGACAGCATCGAGTTGGACAGCTTCCCCGGGCCGCTGGCGCAGGTGCTGTCGAACCTGCTGGAAAATTCGCTGGTGCACGCGTTTGCCTGCCATTCCGCCGGCCGCGTGGTGATCCATGCCAGCCTGGCGGAGCAGCGCGTGTGCCTGTCCTACAGCGACAACGGCGCCGGCATCCCGGCCGAATTCCGCAACAAGGTGTACGATCCCTTCTTCACCACGCGCATGGGACAGGGCGGTTCGGGACTGGGCCTGTATATCGTGCAGACGCTGGTATCGGGCGTGTTGGGCGGCACCATTGCGCTGCACAGCGAGGCCGGGCGCGGCACGCGATTCCATATCGCGCTGCCGCTGGTGGCGCCGGAACCGGACGATGCGACGGCGCGCGCCACGCATGGGGTGGTGGGACTGCCGGCGGACGGCGCGCGGCGGCGCACCGCCTGAAGCGGGGCGGATCCGCCGGTCAGCCGGTCAGCCGGTCAGCTTGCGCTGCCGCTCTTCGCGCGGGGTATTGCCGAACAGCGCGCCAAACGCGGTGGAAAAATGCGAGCCGGAGGAAAAGCCGCACATCAGGCCCACCTGCACGATCGAGTGGTTGGTTTCCAGCAGCAGCTGGCGCGCGCGCTGCAGCCGCAATTCCAGGTAATAGCGCGATGGCAGGCTGCCCAGGTATTGCTTGAACAGGCGTTCCAGCTGGCGCCGCGACAAGCCCACCAGGCCGGCGATATCGTCGGTCGACAGCGGTTCCTCGATATTCGATTCCATCAGCGTGACCGCTTCGGACAGCTTGGGCTGCAAGGCGCCAAAACGCGCCTGCAGCGCCACCCGCTGCCGCTCTTCCGGGCCGCGCACCTTGTCGATGCACAGCGCTTCCTTGATTTCCGCCTGCACGTTGGCGCCATACAGCGCCTCGACCAGGGTCAGCGCGAAGTCCGCGCTGGCGCCGCCGCCACAGCAGCTCAAATGCGGGCCATCGATTTCATACAGGTTGGGCGCCAGGATGGCCGGCTCGTCGAGGTCTTCGGCGTCGCCATACAGGTTCCACGGCAGCGCGATGCGCACGCCGCCCATCAGCCCAGCCTGGGCCAGCCACAGCACGCCGGCGCCCACCCCGCCCCAGAATTGCGCGGTGCGGCAGCGCTCGATCACGGCGCGCACCTGCTGTTGCGGCAGCGGGGCCTGGGTTTCATCGGCCACCAGCAACGCGATGTGCCAGCCGGCGCCCAGCGCCGCGCCATCGAGCACTTGCGCCGGCGTGCAGACGTCCAGCGCCAGTTGTTGCGGCTTGATGCGCGAGGCCAGCCGCAGCGGTTGCAACAGGCCGGCCCAGGTCAGGGTGTCCGCCTCGCCCGCATTCACCAGCAGCACGCGCAACGGCTGTTCCTGGGCCAGGCTGGACAAATTTGCAAACGACATCGGCGCGAGTTTGATAGTCTTGTTATGGATGTTATTCGGGAGCCAGGGCCGTCGGCGGGCGCGATGTGCTCCACTGGCTGGCTATCATACCGGAGATCATCAATACCGCGCCCACCATGCCGCTCCACGCCAGCGTTTCCCCCAGCCAGAAATAGCCGAAGATCGCCGCGCACCCGGGCTCGAACGCATACATGACCGCCGCTTCATTGGCCGTGCTGTGGCTCTGGCCCCACGTTTGCAGTGAAATGATGGCGGCCGTCGCCACCACGCCCAGGTACAGCAGGTTGGCCTGGTACAGCTGCAGCCCGCGGGCGATGTATTCCCAGTAGTCGCCCATGTCCTGCGGCCCGGCCACGTCGCCGCGCGGCAGTTCGCGCAGCGCGATCCACAACGCCGCGCACGCGGCCACCGTGACGATTTGCGCGGCCGTCAGCGACATCAGGCGCGTGGCCTTGCGGGTCTGCACTTCCATCAGTTTCACGTACAGGCCGAACGTCAGCGCCGCCATCAGCGCCAGCGTATCGCCGCGGCCCCACGTGAAGCTGCCGTCCCAGCACAGCGCGAACAGGCCGGCCAGCGCCAGCACCAGCGCTACCGCGATGCGCCGCTCCGGCCATTTGCCGGCAAACACGCCCAGCAGCGGCGGCACCAGCACGTTCAGGCCGCACACGAACGCGTTGCGGTTGGAAGTGGTCAGCGCCAGCCCTTCCACCTGGAACAGGTAGCAAAAGAACAGCAGCACGCCACTGATCGCGCCATAGCGCAGGTCCTGCCACGTGGAGCGCAGCAGGAACGGCGACAGCAGCAGGCTGGCGATGGAAAAACGCACCACCACGATCCAGTTGGCCGACAGGTAATCCGTCATGTCCTTCATGGCGGGGAACGTGGTGCCCCACACGACGGTCACGATGAACAGGGCGAGAATGCCGCGGAAATGGGCTGTCATGGTTATTTTGTCTATATTCGCGAACCGCATATAGTACCGTGGCTGCGCCGGCCGCGTCTCGGACGCTATAATCGAAGCCTATGGGCGAACGATATCTAAAGAGTATCCGGCTGCTGGCCGAATGCATGCAGGGCTTTGAGCGCCTGTCGGGGGAGCACGTGCGGCAGTGCGGGCTGACCCATGCGCAGTTCGACATCATTGCCACGCTGGGCAATACGCCAGGCATGTCGTACAAGGAATTGGGCGACAAGACCCTGATCACCAAGGGAACGCTGACGGGCGTGATCGAACGGCTCGAGCAAAAAGGCCTGGTCGAGCGCGAACGCAGCACGGACGACAAGCGCTCGTGGTTCATCCGCCTGACACCGCAGGGCGACCGGGTCTTCCGCGACGTGTTCCCCAAGGTCGTGTCACAAGGCGGCGCCGTGTTCGCGCACTTTACCGACGATGATTTCGCCGCCCTGGAAAAAACGCTGTCCGGCCTGAAACAGGTCATCTCGGCGGGTGGCGCCCGCTAAACCCACAGAAGAAACTTATGTCACTGAAAACCACCCTGATTCCCGGCGTCGAACCGGCTGACTTCGACAAGCAAATCACCGCCAACCTGTTGCTGGAACACGTCACTCCGGACGAAGTGCGCCAGCAAAAACTGTTGATCGGCATCCGCAACGACGATGGCGAAATCTACCGCCTGATCGGCGCCACCAAGCACAACAGCTTTACCAACGCCATCGAAGAATTGTTCGACCTGGACCTGGCCGATGAGCTGCAAGACACCGAGGGCACCCGCGAAGGCTGCGACGCGATTTTCAGCGCTGCGGAATAAGCAGCCGCGGCGCTTTGGGCGCATAATTTTGCGGAAAATTTCAGCAAAGTATGTCACAATGAATTAGTTCCATGTGGCAACATTCTGGATAGATCTGCAATGAACCGACTGGCCGCCTTCAAACACATTTCCGCGCAAGCCGCGCGGGGGGAACTTGCGTTCCCGACCAATGTGGCGGCCTCGCTGAAATTGCAGCGGGCGTTGAACGATCCCGACTGCCACGCGGAAACCGCCGTCAAACTGATCCAGGCCGATCCGCTGATGGCCGCCCGCACGGTGGCCATTGCCAATTCCGTCGCCTACAACCGTTCCGGCACCCAGATTTCCGGCATCCGCCCCGCCGTGCAGCGCCTTGGCGTGCGTACGCTGCAATCGCTGGTGGCGTCGCTGATCGTGCGCCAGCTGGGCAGCACCATCACCGATCCCGCGCTGAAAACCATGGCGTCCCAACTGTGGGAACACACGGCCCACGTGGCCGCGCTGGCGCAGGTGATCGCGCGCCGCGTCACCCACGTCGATCCCGATACCGCGCTGTTTACCGGCATCGTGCATGAAGTGGGCGGCTTTTACATGCTGTCGCGCGCCCAGGAATTCCCGGGCATCATGGAAGGCCACCCGGAAGACTGGGTCGAACACGGCGAAGTGGAAATCGGACGCGGCGTGCTGCGCAAGCTGAACATGCCGGAAGCCGTGATGAATTCCGTGGAAGCCATGTGGGAAGGCTTGCGCGCACTGCCGCCGGAAAACCTGGGCGACACACTGTTGCTGGCCAACGACCTGGCGCCCATCCCCTCCCCCCTGCACCAGCCGCCCGGCGCCACCACCCGCGCCGGCGCCCGCACCATTGATTTCGTGGTCGGCGACGGCACGCTCGACGACATTCTGCGCGAATCGGAAGAGGAAGTGCAGTCGCTGATTGCGGTGCTGATGCTTTGACAGATGATAAAACGATGAGCAGACCTTCCCCAGGAAAATGGCGAGAGCGCAAAAAGAAACTGCGAGAGAGTCATATTCTTGCTTGGGCGGTTGAATATGCACAAAAAAATTTATTAGCGGTGTTGGCGGCGAGCATAACAACATTTGGCCTCATCATTATACAAGGCTACTATTTTCACATAGAGTACACGCCAAAATACGATTTTCGAGCATTAGGGAGTACTGTTATCTCCGCTGCTTTTGTCGGTCTATTTTTAACCCTATTACTATCAATCTCGCTCTTACTCCCTTCTTTTTATATTGGATTTTTTCACCCCAGAAAAGATCTAGATCAAAAGAATTTTCATTTTCAGAGAATTCTCCTTCCACATCTTTTTTCCGCATTTTCCTTTGCAGTCTGGTTTGCTTATATACTTGCCGCAAGCTATTACAAAATACCAACGTGGACCATTTGGATGGTATGGCTATCAGCCTTTGCTCTAATTTGTTGGAAAGTGGAGTTCTTTTCGCCCACTGTAAACTCAGCAGGTGAGCAACCAACGACAAATACTTCTCGCATGGGCAGCTGGTTTCAAAAGCGTAGAGATCGCATGGGTATATCAGTCTACTACGCAATGCTGATGATGCTGCAATTTTTCCCTTTATACTATTTCTTTAGTTTTCTTGGTGGATCATCTCAAGCAAATTCGGAAAACTATACAGTTTGGGATACCTTTTTTCCGGTCTTTACTTCATTATTCTTCCTACAAATCAGCAGCAGCTATATTGTTTACTCATGGTTTCAAAAAAACATCAAATCGAATCACAAATTATTTTCGATTATTCTTTCGCTTTTTATGCCTTTAATGATTTCAACTTTTAGTGGCAATCCCGGCATAATTTTTGCTCGCACTGCCGACATCACAAAAATTGGAAATTATCACGTTAAAACGGCCATCATTAGCGGCAATGGATGCAAAACTTTAGCAAAGCATGATGCAACTCTTTGCCAATTTAATGAAAAAGAAGAGCGTTATAAATTATGCCAAATACATATTCTTTCCGATCTAGGTAAAGATACATTTATGCTTATTGGCACAAATACGTCCAAGACAACAACTCAACCGCGGGACATCGTAATTTTAAGCTCTGACATAATTAGTATGGAATTAGATCGGGAAAAAAAATTCCAGAATTATGATGCCGCAAAACGATTCATGAGCAAATTACACAGTAAATGCTCATGAAAAAATGTATATACATATTATTTCCAGCGACGCAGTTGGCAATGAACCTTAGTGGCACCGTTCTATAGTGCATATTTGTGCATTGCAATATCGCAGCAAGATTGGTGATATATTGAAGGGATCTCAACTCATCTTTTTTACGAAATGATTTCCCCCCCCAAAGTCGACAGCCTCAACCTCGTCCTCCCTTCCGAACCGCTGCTGATGATGGGCGCCGGCCCCGTGCCGATTCCCTACAGCGTTGCGCAAGCCAATTCCATCGTCATCAATCACCTCGGCGACACCATGGCCAAGGTGATCCACCAGATGAAGGAAATGGCGCGCTATGTGTTCCAGACCGAATCGCGCTGGATCCTTGGCGTGGCGGGTCCCGGTTCGGCCGCGATGGAAATGAGCGTGGCCAACCTGGTGTATCCGGGCACCCGCGTGCTGAGCGTGTGCAACGGCTACTTCGGCAAGCGCTTCGCGGAAATGGCCACCCGGGTGGGCGGCGTGGTCGAATGCGTGCACGTGCCCGATGGCGAAGCGGCGCAGGTGGCGGTGGTGCGTGAGCACCTGGAACGCTTCAAGCCGGAAGTGCTGACCATTGCCCAGGGCGAAACCTCGTCCACCGTGTTCAACCGCCACCTGCCGCAGATCACCCGCATGGCCGCCGAATATGGCTGCTATGTGATCGTCGACGCGGTCTGCACCCTGAGCACGATGCCGTGCGAAATGGATAACTGGAAAATCGACGCGGTGGTGACGGGCGGCCAGAAAGGCTTGTCGTCGATCCCCGGCGTGTCGCTGATCGCGTTTTCCGAACGCGCGTGGGACCGCATTTGCGCGCGTCCGGCGCCGCCGCCGCACTGGTGCCTGGACGCGAAACTGGCGGAAAACTTCTGGCACAACGCCTCGTACCACTACACGGCGCCGGTATCGGGCATCCTGGCGCTGCACGAAGCGCTGCACCTGATTTGCAAGGAAACCCTGGAAGGCCGTTTCGAGCGCCACCTGCGCTGCTCGCTGGGCTTGCAGCGGGGGATCGAAGCCATGGGCCTGTCGCTGTTTACGCCGGCCGAATCGCGCCTCAATTCCGTGGTCGGCATCAACGTGCCGGACGGCGTCAAGGGCGCCGATATCTGCAAGCAGATTTCGCTGAAATACCGGGTGGAGATTTCCGGCTCGTTCGGCCTGAACATCGTGCGTATCGGCCAGATGGGCGAACAGTGCCGCGAACACCACGTGTTCCGCACGCTGCACGCCTTGGGTTCGACGATGAAAGACCTGGGCGCCGAAGTGGACGTGGCGTCCGGCGTGGCGGAGCTGGAACGCGAACTGCAGCGTTCCCACTCCGCCTGACCTGCTTGGAACTGCTGGCGATCAGGCCGCCTTGCGGCGGTTCTGGTCTTGCGGCAAAGGCAGCCGCCGCAGGCTGTCGCACAGCGCCGACGCGGCGCGCTGTGCTTCGCGCAGGAGACGCTCGGCTTCCTGCTGCTGGCGCGCACGGCGCGCGGTTTCACAAATCATGCACATGGTTCGGGTTCCTGTATTGAAGGGTCCACGGTCTGTTGCCAGGCCGGCAGCTGCTGCACGCGGCTGAACCAGGCCAGCATGTTCGGGTATTGGTCGACCGGCAGCGATGCCTTGACGCGGTACATCAGCGGCGACGCCACCGCGTAGTCGGCCAAGGTGACGTTGTCGCCCACCAGCCAGGTACGGTGTTTCAGGTGGCCATCGAGCACGGCGGCATATTGCGCCAGCTCTTCACAGCCACGGTCGACTTCGCGCGGATCGGCTGGCTGGCCCGTGACAAAACCTTTCCAGATACGCTCCCACGTCAGCACGCCGATGGCAGGCGCAAAGTGCTGGCACGCCCAAAACATCCAGCGGTTGATGTCGGCGCGGACCTGGATATCCCATGGATACAGGGGGCTCGGTTCGCCTTTTTGCTGCGCGGTCTTGTCGGCCAGGTATTGCATGATGGCGCACGATTCCCACAGCACGAAGCCATTGTCTTCCAGCACGGGAATCTTGCAGTTCGGGTTGACTTCGCCCAGGCGGCGGCGGTCATCTTCGCTGGCCAGGTTGATTTCCACGACTTCCACGTTGGCCTGCAGTGCAGCCACCACCATGTTGACACGGCGGGCATTGGAAGAAATCGAGTGGGTATACAGGCGCATGTCGTGATCTCCTTGTCGGTGGTGGGTGGATAAGGAAATGATAAGACGGCGCTGCGACAGTTTCTGTCAGTAGCCTGTCGAAAGGCAGTGGCGGAGACGGGGGCGGCCGGCGAACCCGGACAGCCCCGCTTGCCGGCTATCCGTGGTGCCTGGCCCCTTTAGCACTATCGTTCGCGGCAGGGGCGATAGGGATGGGCAAAAAAAACCCCGCCGGGGAGCAGCGGGGTGAAGTCCAAAACTAGGGATGTCCTGAAAGAGACGAGTCCATGGTAAGCCGCCGGCGCCCTGCCCTCTGTGCGGTGCTTCACACTTGAAGCATTTTCATAAATCGTCGCGGATCTGGTTTTCCTCGCGCCATGCTTTCAACAGTGCATGGCGCGGCGTCGGATAGCGTTCCGCAATCGTATCGGCCGACTGGATGCGGTCCATGCGGAAATGGCGCAGCGCGGCGCGCATTTCGCACCACGCCGCCAGCAGCCGCTTGCCTTCCATGTACGCCAGCGCGAACGGCCATACCACCCGGTCCGACGTGCGTCCCTGCTCGTCGCTGTAACGGATGCGCAGCTTGTGCTGGTGGCGGATGGCCAGGCGGGTCGGCGTGATGAAGGCTTCATGGGTCTCGATCATGCCGATCGGCACCCACAGGCTGGTTTCCGCCATGCTGTCGCGCAAATCCTTGGGCGACGCGGTGGCGATCTTGGCCAGCGCGCTGGCGGCGGCTTTCGCCAGTTCGCCATCGCCCTGCCGCTTGACCCAGCGCGCGCCCAGCACCAGCGCTTCCAGTTCATCGGCGCCGAACATCAGCGGCGGCAGGAAAAAACCGGTGCGCAGCATGTAGCCGACACCGGCCTCGCCCTGCAGCGGCGCGCCCAGTTCCGCCAGGGTCTGCATGTCGCGGTAGATGGTCCGCTCGGACACGCCCAGCTGTTCGGCCAGCGCGGCCGCCGTCACGGGACGGCGGTTGCCCCGCAAGGCATCCATCAAAAGAAACAGGCGACCGGCTCGGCTCATAGGAAGAAGTGCGGGCGCGGAACGGACCGGCGCCCAAATTTACAGAATAAAAAAAACCGCCATGTTTGTGACATGGCGGTTTTTAATTTCGACACAAACGCCGTATTACACCACAGCGCCGTCGGTTTCGTCTTTCTCTTTCACCGGCTTGATCAAATCTTCACGCTTCACGCCCAGCCACATGGCCACGGCGGCCGCCACGAACACGGACGAGTAAATACCGAAGCAGATACCGATCGTCAGCGCCATCGCGAAGTAATGCAGGGTCGGGCCGCCGAACACCAGCATCGACAGCACCATCATCTGCGTGCAGCCGTGGGTGATGATGGTGCGCGAAATGGTCGAGGTGATCGCGTTGTCGATCACTTCATGCACGGAGGCCTTGCGCTGTTTGCGGAAGTTTTCGCGGATCCGGTCGAAAATCACCACCGATTCGTTGACCGAGTAACCCAGCACGGCCAGCACGGCGGCCAGCACGGTCAGCGAGAATTCCCACTGGAAGAAGGCGAAGAAGCCCAGGATGATCACCACGTCGTGCAGGTTGGCGATGATGGCCGCCACCGCGTATTTCCACTCGAAGCGGATAGCCAGGTAAATCATCACGCCGACCACCACCATCACCAGCGCGTTCAAGCCGTTTTGCGCCAGCTCTTCACCGACTTGCGGGCCGACGAATTCGACCTTGTGCAATTCCAGCGTTTCCTTGCCGGCGGCGTCGACGCAAGCGTCTTT
Organism: uncultured Pseudoduganella sp.; assembly: GCA_966211685.1. Lineage (GTDB taxonomy): Bacteria > Pseudomonadota > Gammaproteobacteria > Burkholderiales > Burkholderiaceae_D > Rugamonas. Next base: position 23,693 of record CBIHOX010000049.1, on the reverse strand, counting down.
GGCCACCTGCTCGCCCTTGTCGCTCACGGTGTCGACACGCTTGATGCTGCCGTTGTCGGCCTTGCACAGCGCTTCGAACACCCGGGCCGAAGCGCCGGCGGCGTCCTTGCCGGCCGCGCCGGAAATCGGCAGGCGCAGCATGACGTCGCGCGCGGTGCCGAAGCTGGTGACTTCCGGATGGTCGTAGCCGATGCCGGCCACGGTGGACCGGATTTTCTCCAGGTCCGCCGCGTGCTGGTATTGCACTTCCATCACGGTGCCGCCCTTGAATTCAATCGACAGGTGCAAGCCCTTGTGGAACAGGAAGAACACGGCCGCGACGAAGGTCAGCGCGGAAATCGCGTTGAAGACCAACGCGTGGCGCATGAACGGAATGTCTTTTTTGATGCGGAAAAATTCCATTTCTTAAACCCCTCGCTTATTTCGACTGGCCTGGAACCCAGACCGTGCCGATCGATACCGACTGCAGTTTCTTCTTGCGGCCGTACCACAGGTTGACCACGCCGCGCGACACGAAGACGGCCGAGAACATCGACGTCAGGATGCCCAGGCAGTGCACCACGGCGAAGCCGCGCACCGGACCGGAACCGAAGATCCACAGCGCCAGGCCGACGATCAGGGTGGTGACGTTGGAGTCGATAATCGTGTCCCAGGCGTGCTTGAAGCCGTCCGCGATGGCGGCTTGCGGCGAATTACCCTTGCGCAACTCTTCACGGATACGTTCGTTGATCAGCACGTTGGCGTCGATCGCCATGCCCAGCGCCAGTGCAATCGCGGCAATACCGGGCAAGGTCAGCGTGGCCTGCATCATCGACAGCAGCGCCATCAGCAGCAACAGGTTCACGCCCAGCGCCAGCACCGAGAAGAAGCCGAACAGCATGTAATAGGCAATCATGAAGATGGCGATGGCGCCAAAGCCATAGATCATCGACATCTTGCCCTTCTGGATGTTTTCCGCGCCCAGCGCCGGGCCGACGGTACGCTCTTCGATCACGGTCATCGGCGCATACAGGGCGCCGGAACGCAGCAGCAGCGCCAGTTCCGCCGAGTTTTCAGCATTGCCCATGCCGGTGATCTGGAAGGTGCTGCCCAGTTCACTCTGGATGGTGGCCACCGACAGCACTTCCGGCTTGCCCTTTTGTTCGTACAGCACGATGGCCATTTTCTTGCCGACGCGGTCGCGGGTGGCTTCACGCATCTTGCGGCCGCCGTCGCCATTCAAGTCGATCGATACCGCGGGCTGCTGGTTCTGGTCGAACGAGGCGGTGGCGCGCGAAATGTAATCGCCCGACAGCACGATATCCTTGTACAGCACGACCGGCACGTTCTTGCCGACGGTGAACAGTTCGGAATTGAACGGGATTTGCGATTGCAGTTCCGTGCCCGGCACGATGGTTTCGTCGACCATGCGTACTTCCAGGGTGGCGGTGCGGCCGATGATGGCCTTGGCGCGGGCCACGTCTTGCACGCCCGGCAATTGCACCACGATACGGTCGGCGCCCTGTTGCTGGATGATCGGCTCGGCCACGCCCAGTTCATTGACGCGCTTGGACAGGGTCGCGATGTTTTGCTTCACGCCATTGTCCATGGCTTCCTTCAGCGCGGCCGGTTTCAGGCTCAGCACGAGTTTCAGGTCGGCGCCATCGGCGGCGTCGGCAATGTTCAATTCCTGCATGTCGGACAGCACCGCGCGGGCTTTCTTGCGCGTATCGTCATCGCGGAATTTCACTTCCACGGTATTGTCCTTGCGCTCGATGCCGGCGTGGCGGATGTTCTTGTCGCGCAGCGTGGTGCGCACCGAGGTCTGGATGCCGGCCACGCGTTTTTCCAGCGCAGCCTTCACGTCCACCTGCATCAGGAAGTGCACGCCGCCGCGCAAGTCCAGGCCCAGGTACATCGGCAGCGCGCGGATTTTCTGCATCCAGGCCGGCGTGTTGGCCGTCAGGTTGTTGGTGACGATGAAGGCGGGATCATTGGCGTCCGGGTTCAGCGCGCGTTCCAGCGCCAACTTGGCCTTGAACTGGGTATCGGTATCGAGGAAGCGGGCGCGCACGGAGACGTGGCTGCCGGTGCCGTCGAGCGTGATGCCGTCCGTCTTGAGGTTTTCCTGCTTCAGCACTTGCTCGACCTTGGCCGTCACGTCGCTGGTGACTTTCACGGTGGACTTGCCGCTGGTGACTTGCAGTGCCGGCGATTCGCCGAAGTAATTGGGCGCCGTATACAGTGCGCCCAGCAGCACCGTAATGGCAATGACGATATATTTCCAGACAGGATAGCGATTCATGGTTATCTGCGTTCGGGAAGAAACTCAAACGGGCCCGCGGTGTCGGATGGAGGCTGGAGCGGCAGGCCCTGTGGGGGATTACAGCGCTTTGAGCGTGCCCTTCGGCAGCAGCGTGGTGACCGACGCTTTTTGTACGGTCATTTCGTTACCAGCGGACACTTCCAGGGTCACGTAGACGTCGGATACCTTGACCACTTTGCCCAGGATACCGCCGGCGGTCACGACTTCGTCGCCTTTGGCCAGCGCGTCCATCATGGCTTTCTGTTCCTTGGCGCGTTTTTGCTGAGGACGGATCATGAGGAAATACATGACCACGAACATCAGGATCAGCGGCAGGAAGCTGGTGAGGTTGCCACCCAGGCCGAGAGGATCCGCGGCGGCTTGAGCGTAGGCGTTGGAAATGAACACAGTAAACTCCAAATAGATTGTGAAAAAATAGCGCTGTATTCTAGCACCCGTGACCGGGCGCAAAGACATAGCAGCGCATCTGGGGTTGCTGAAAAGTTTTACAAGGTGACAATTGCACGACATTGCCACCTTGCCGGGCCCGCACGGCAGGACTTCAGGGTGGACTTATACGCCGCGCGCGCGGTCCTTGTGGAATTCCAGGGTCCACGCGTGGAAGCGGTCTTCGTCGAGCGCTTCGCGCATCTGGCGCATGATGTCCAGGTAATAATGCAGGTTGTGGATGGTGTTCAGGCGCGCGCCGAGGATTTCCTGGGTGCGGTGCAGGTGGTGCAGGTAAGCGCGCGAGAAATTGCGGCACGTGTAGCACGCGCAGGTGGCGTCCAGCGGTTCCTTGTCTTCCTTGTAACGCGCATTCTTGATCTTCACGTCGCCAAAGCGCGTGAAAATCCAGCCATTGCGGGCATTCCGGGTCGGCATCACGCAATCGAACATGTCGACCCCGTTGCTGACGCCGGCCACCAGGTCTTCCGGCGTGCCCACGCCCATCAGGTAGTGCGGCTTGTTGGCCGGCAGGCGCGGGCCCACGTGTTCCAGCACGCGCATCATGTCTTCCTTCGGTTCACCGACCGACAGGCCGCCGATCGCCAGACCGGGGAAATCGATTTCCTCCAGCCTGGCCAGCGATTCATCGCGCAGGGTTTCAAACATGCCGCCCTGGACAATGCCGAACAGGGCATTCGGGTTTTCGCCGCGCTGGAATTCATCCATCGAGCGCTGCGCCCAGCGCAGCGACATGCGCATCGACTTGGCCGCCTCGTCCAGCGTGGCCGGACGGTCATTGATCTTATACGGCGTGCATTCGTCGAATTGCATGACGATGTCGGAATTCAACACACGCTGGATTTGCATGGAAATTTCCGGCGACAGGAATAACTTGTCGCCATTGATGGGCGACTGGAAATGCACGCCCTCTTCCGTGATCTTGCGCATATCGCCCAGCGAAAATACCTGGAAGCCGCCGGAATCGGTCAGGATCGGCTTGTCCCAGCCCATGAAGCCGTGCAGGCCGCCGAACTTCGACATGATGTCGTTGCCGGGACGCAGCCACAGGTGAAAAGTGTTGCCCAAAATAATCTGGGCGCCGATTTCCTTCAATTCCAGCGGCGACATCGCCTTCACGGAACCGTAAGTGCCCACCGGCATGAAAATCGGCGTCTGCACTTCGCCGTGGTTGAGTTTGACCGTGCCGCGGCGCGCCTTGGTCAGGCCGCTCGGATCGGTCTTGATCAGTTTGAATTCCAACATGTATTAACTTTCAATAAATTCTTTATGGCGCCATTAGGTCTCTGGCAAACCTATAAATCTAGTCCAGTCACTGCAAAGCTTACGGAAAGACCGGCTATTGTTATGTGCCAACTGCAAATCCATATGTGCGGAGAATGCTGGCTGGTCTACTACTTCGTGATAAGCACCCTGCTTGATTTGTTTGCTCATCCATTGTTTTGCGCCACGTATCGACTCGGCATCCGGCAACGCAACCGGGCAGGTAAAACCGCGTTTGCCATTGAGCGACGCCGCCGACGCAAGAAACCATGCTTCATATTCGCGATTCGGCAACACAACTGAAATGTTACGATCTGGAACGATTGCTGCAGCCTTGCCGAGGAGTATGGCGCCAAGTTCGCGAGGGCAGTCATCATCGGCATCAAGGACGATTAATATCAGGCCAGGGGCCGGACACATATTAGAGGCCAGCAATATTTGCTTGCGAAAGATCTCTTCACGATTAAGGAATTGGCCGCGATGCACACGTATCGGCCTGCCGATATTCAAAACCTTATCTGGTGTCAACCATTCTCCAATCCGGCGCAACAAAACTGGCAAGGCGCCGACCTCACCGTCACCTTCGACGATAGACACGATACTGATCATAGGTCACTCGCCAAACAATTCAGCCTGCCGGGTTACCGGCAGGCTTACCGGCGCAGGATCGGGATTCAATTGGTTCAGGCGCAAAAGTTCACCAGCCGAACACAGGTGATCGCGCATGGCTTTCCGGGAACCTTCACCCAGCCGCAAAATACGTGTAACACCTTCTTCGGACGCGACGATCAGCACGGTTTCCGGGTCGATACCCATGTCGTCAAGTAAATCCGGACTATGGCTCGTTACGATAACCTGGGTACGTTCGGAGGCTCTTACCAACGCTTCACGCAAGGCGGCCGACGCACCGGGGTGCAAAGCCGTTTCCGGCTCTTCAATACCGATTAACGTAGGGCCATGTTCTCCATTTCCCTGGAACAGAGCAGTCAGTACCCCCAAGGCACGTAAGGTACCGTCAGACATGTTTTGCGCGAAGAAGCGCCATGGATTTTTTGCCCCAGCAGTATCTTGCTTGAATGCCAGGGATTCCATCGGCCCAACTGCTTCCCGTTCAACGCCCCGCACGGTTGGAACAACAATATGTAAATATTCTTCTATGATATGGATGGCATCCGGGTTCGTTCGCGCAAGATGGCCGATAACGCTGGCAATATTCTCCCCAGCCTGTTTTAACAACCGTCCATCCTGCGGCTTCTGCAACTCGCGAATCAATTTTGGATTCAAGTTGTAAAAGCCCATTCCCGTTAAAGCGTCGTAGGCGGGTCGGAACGATGCCAAGCCAGATACGCTCATCAGTGCAAGACGATCAGATGTCACTGCAGGGAAAGTGCCTTCACTCGACTTGATCAAGCGGCCTTTTTCCAACAAATAATAAGGCCCATGCCCCTCACCACCGATACTCAGTTCCTCCTTCTGGACTTCGTATCCTCCGCTGGGCAAAGCACCGACGGTAAAGGCATACCGTCCCTCGACTCCTCCTGGAAGAATGAATTCCAAGCGAATACCGAAATGTGTTGGGTGACCGCTGGAGCGGCGGCGCACCTCCGACAACCCGCCCCGCTCATTCATCGCATTATCAAGCGAACCGCTCAGGGCATCACGAACAAGATGTAGCGCATCGAGGAAGTTACTTTTACCCGAGCCATTTGGCCCGACCAGATAAGTCAACGGGGACAAATGAACGTCGCAATACGCAATACTTTTGTAATTGCGCAGGCTGACCCGCTTCAGAAATATCGACGATTTCATTGACGTTATCCTTTGCTGGTTAAGACTTCGATTGTACCCGTGGCCTGAGTCCCCAGCCCTCTCAAGGCTGGCGATTGATCGTGGTCAACAGCATCGCATCGCCATAGCTGAAGAAGCGGTATTCGCTGGCAATCGCATGGGCATACGCCTTGCGGATTTCCTCGAAACCGGCGAACGCCGACACCAGCATCAGCAGGGTCGACTTCGGCAAGTGGAAGTTGGTGATCAGCCGCGTCACCGTCTTGAATTGATACCCGGGCGTGATGAACAGCGAGGTATCGGCGCTGCCCGCCTCGAGCCGGCCCGTTTGCGAGGCCGATTCCAGCGCGCGCAGGCTGGTGGTGCCGACCGCCACCACGTCGCGTCCCGCGGCCCGCGCGGCGCGCACGGCGTCCACGGTTTCCTGCGGCATGGTGTACCACTCAGTATGCATCTTGTGTTCGGCCAGGTTTTCCGTGCGCACCGGCTGGAACGTGCCGGCGCCCACGTGCAGGGTCACGTAGGCGAAGTGGACGCCCTTGTCCTTGAGCTTTTGCAGCAGTGCTTCGTCGAAGTGCAGGCCGGCCGTCGGCGCGGCCACGGCGCCGGGCACCTTGTTGAACACGGTCTGGTAACGGTTTTCATCGACTTCATTGGCCGCGTGTTCGATATACGGCGGCAGCGGCAGGCGGCCATAGGTTTCGATCAGGTCGAACACATCGGCTTCGAAGTGCAGCGTGAAGAATTCACCGGCGCGCTCGCCCACCGTCACGTCGAAGGCGTCGGCCAGGCGCAGCTTCGTGCCGGGCAAGGGCGAGCGCGAAGCGCGCACCTGCGCCAGCACGGTGCGGGTATCGAGCACGCGCTCGACCAGCGCCTCGATCTTGCCGCCGCTTTCCTTGGCGCCGAAGAAACGCGCCTTCAGCACGCGGGTGTTGTTCATGACCAGCAAATCGCCGGGCTGCAGCAAATCGAGGATATCGGTGAACTGGCGATCGTGCAGCTGGTCACCATCGACGTGCAGCAGGCGCGAAGCACTGCGGTCCGGCAGGGGAAATTGCGCTATCCGCTCTGGCGGCAAGTTAAAATCGAAGTCTGATAAGGAATACATGAAAACGCGCGTATAAAACTGTGGGGCAACCCTCTATTGTACACGAGCCGGTACGCCCCTGGAATTTCACGGGCTTGCCCACGACTTGTACGCCGACCCGACACCCGATGCCGTCCACCCTGCCTGAAATGCCGCCTGACGTATTGCCGCCCGATGTGCGGCCCGATGTGCGGCCTCCTTCGTCCGCCACACCCGACGCGGCCGAACCGACTAAACCCGCGAAAAAGAAGGCAAGCAAAGCCGCCCCCGCCAAGAAAGCCGTATCGCTGGAAGCCAAGCTGGCGCGGCTGGGCTTGCGCACCGACATGGACCTGGTGCTGCATTTGCCGATGCGCTACGAAGACGAGACGCAGGTGGTGACGATCCAGGAAGCGTGCCTGCATGGCGGCGAAACATCGCAAGTCGAGGGCGTCGTCACCAGCAATGAAATCGCCTACAAGCCGCGCCGCCAGTTGCTGGTGCATATTTCCGACGGTACCGGCGACTTGCAGCTGCGCTTCATGAATTTCTATGGCAGCCAGGTCAAGCAATTGGCCGAAGGAACGCGGGTGCGGGCGCGCGGCGAATTGAAGCACGGCTTCTTTGGCGCGGAAATGGTGCATCCACATTACAAGATCGTCAATGCCGGCGCGCCGCTGCCCACGTCGTTGACGCCGGTCTATCCGGCCGGCGAAGGCTTGCCGCAGCACGTGATGCGCAAGGCCATCGCCGACGCCATGAAGCGCGTGGACTGGACCGATACCCTGCCGCCCCGGTTGCTGGAGCGCCTGGAACTCGACCATTTCGAGCCCTCGGTGCGGCTGCTGCACAATCCGCCGGCCGACGTCGATACCTATACGCTGCTGGACCGTACGCATCCCGCCTGGACCCGCATGAAATTCGACGAATTGCTGGCCCAGCAATTGTCCCTGAAACGCGCGCAAAAGGCGCGCCGCGCCAAGGGCTCGCCGCCGCTATCGGTGGTGGGTACGCTGGCGGCGCAATTCCAGGCCATGCTGCCGTTCAAGCTGACCGGCGCGCAGCAGCGCGTGCTCGATGAAATCCGCGCCGACATCAGCCAGCCGTTCCCCATGCAGCGCCTGCTGCAGGGCGACGTCGGCGCCGGCAAGACCGTGGTGGCGGCGCTGGCCGCCGCGCAAGCCATCGACAGCGGTTACCAGGCCGCGCTGATGGCGCCGACGGAAATCCTGGCGGACCAGCATTTCCGCAAGATCGCCGCGTGGATGGAGCCGCTGGGCGTGAAAGTTGCGTGGCTGACCGGCAGCCTGACGAAAAAGAACAAGGCGGCCGCCACGGAACTGGTGGAAACCGGCGAAGCGCGCCTGGTGATCGGCACCCACGCCATCATCCAGGACACCGTGCAATTCGCCAACCTGGGCCTGGTGATCGTCGACGAACAGCACCGCTTCGGCGTGGGCCAACGCCTCACGCTGCGCAACAAGGGCAATGAAAACGCGGTGCCGCACCAGTTGATGATGTCGGCCACGCCGATTCCCCGCACCCTGGCCATGACGTACTACGCCGACCTCGAAGTATCGGTCATCGATGAATTGCCGCCGGGACGCAGCCCCATCGTCACGCGCGCCATCGACCAGAACCGGCGCGATGAAGTCATCGAGCGCGTGCACGCGGCCGCGCTGGAAGGGCGGCAAGTGTACTGGGTCTGCCCGCTGATCGAGGAATCCGAAGCGCTGCAATTGCAGACCGCGACGGAAACCCACGCGCTGCTGGCCGAAGCCTTGCCGGACCTGAACGTCGGGCTGGTGCACGGCAAATTGAAGCCGGCGGAAAAGCAGGCCGTGATGGATGCGTTTGCCGCCAACGAGATGCAGGTGCTGGTAGCCACCACCGTGATCGAAGTGGGCGTGGACGTGCCGAACGCTTCGCTGATGGTGATCGAACACGCGGAACGCTTCGGCCTGTCGCAACTGCACCAGTTACGCGGCCGCGTGGGACGCGGTTCGGCCGCGTCGGTCTGCCTGCTGCTGTACCAGAGCCCACTGGGCGGGGTGGCCAAGCAGCGCCTGATGACGATGCGGGAAACCACCGACGGCTTTGAAATCGCGCGGCGCGACCTGGAAATCCGCGGCCCCGGCGAATTCCTCGGCGCGCGCCAGTCCGGCCAGGCCATGCTGCGCTTTGCCGACCTGGAAACCGATGCGTGGCTGGTGGACCGCGCGCGCGACGTGGCGTCCGCGCTGCTGAAAGACGAGAAATACCTGCCCGTGGTGGAAGGTCACCTGGAACGGTGGCTGGGCGGGCGGGAAGAATTCCTGAAAGTATGACGGGCGATGGTCCTTGGTGCGGGTTAATTGACCGGCTAATGGCTGTCGATGGCTTGCTGGTACAGGCTGCGGCGCGGGGTGGCGAACACACGCCGCAGGATCGGCATGAATTCCTCGATCGGCAAGGTGTCGTAGGCGCTGTCGAAGGCCCGGTTGTCATAGCACTCGCAAAATTCCGCCGTGCGTTCATAGCAGGGGTGGCTGCGCAGCCGGTCGCGCATGTCGCGGTCCATGCCCAGGTGGTGGAAAAAATAATGGCCCTGGAAAATGCCGTGGTGTTTCACCATCCACAGGTTTTCGTCGGACACGAATGGATGGAGGATGGCCGCCGCGATGTCCGGGTGGTTGAACGTGCCCAGGCTGTCGCCGATATCGTGCAACAGCGCGCACGCCACGTATTCGTCATCGCGGCCATCGCGCAGCGCACGCGTGCCGGTTTGCAGCGAATGCGTATAACGGTCGACGGGGAAACCGCCGAAATCGCCGTTCAGCAAGGCCAGGTGGGCGGCTATGCGGTCCGGCAAGCCTTGTGCAAATTGCATGAATTCGCCCGCGATATTGAGCCAGTCGTCGCGGGTGCTTTGGTCCAGGCGGGTGAATACGGCGGTTTTCGGCGCGCTTTTCATAGAGCCTCCTTAGCTGTCCCATTGTGCGCCCAACCGTGGCAAGCGGGGTTGCCGCGGCAGCGAATGTGAGCAATTTGCAACGGATCGTTGTGAGATTGAAAAATATCAATGTTGCAAAATGGCATTAAATTCCTTGCGCGATGCCGGCCCCTGTGCGACACTCGCTCGCTATGCCGAAACTCGCCACCCTGACACTCACCCTGTTGCTGGCCGCCAGTCTGCCGGCGCACGCCTCCGATACCCCGGAGCCTGCCAACACGACTCCATCGCGCTGGAGCTTGCCGCTCGATGGCGGCAAAGTCAGCAGTTTCTTTGGCGCGCTGCGCGGCAAACGCGCGCACGGCGGCGTCGACTTTTCCACGCCGACCGGCACGCCCATCAAGGCTACCGATGGCGGTACCGTGGTGGCCTCCACCAACCGCTATGAAGGCGACAGGAAATACGGCGAAGTCGTGGTGATCGAACACTCGAACGGCTTGCGTTCGCTGTATGCGCATTTGAAGGAACGGCTCGTGCGCGTGGGCGACATGGTGTCGGCCGGCGAATTGATCGGCCATTCCGGCACGACGGGCCGCTCCACCGGCCCGCACCTGCACCTCGAAGCGTTCCAGGACGGCAAGCGCATCGATCCGCAAAACCTGCTGGACCAGCCGCTGGAAGACAATGCGCTGCGCCAGGCCCTGAACGCGAAGCGGGCCGGCGAAGCCGACGCCGTGTATGCCGCGCCGCGTTTCGAAGCCAAGGCCGGCAAGCATGGCAAACACACGCGCGGCGGCAAGGCCGCAACGGCCAAGGCGCCCGCCAAGGCCAAGGGCGGCACGGTAAAATCGGCCGGCAAGCGCACCCGGCGCGGTTGAGCGCCGGCGGCAGCGCGGCACCAAGGCGGTGCGACATTAAGCGCAGGCCGCTTGAGCGCAGGGGCTGGGGCCGTCCATGGCCACAATGGCGCCCGTGATGGCCACGCCACCGGCATGTGACAGTCGTTGTAGCCGTAACAGCCGGCTCAGAAGCACAGCGCGATGCGGTTCCCCAAATCCAGCATGAAGTCCGGCCGCAGGTAAGCGGCAAAGGCCAGCGCCATGGCGGCGACGGCCAGGGTCCAGGCGAGCCACGGCTTCATGACGCCCGCCTCCCGGCACCACCTCGATCGCGCGTCATTGCGCCGCCCTCATCACGCCGCCTTCAGCGCGCCGCCGCGCGCCAGCGGGCGCTCATCGACCGGCAAGTTCGCCAATCCGGCAAAGATACCGAGCCCGATGGCAATGCCCCACACCACGTCATAATTGCCCTGCAGCGCGAACAGGTAGCCGCCCAGCCAGACGCCGAGGAAGCTGCCGATCTGGTGGGAAAAGAACACCACGCCGGCCAGCATCGACATGTGGCGCACGCCAAACACACCGGCAATGATGCCGTTGGTCAGCGGCACCGTGGACAGCCACAGGAACCCCATGGCGGCGGCAAACAGATACACCGACAGCGGCGACAGCGGCGCCAGCAGGAACAGCACGATGGCTACCGAGCGCAGCGAATAAATACCCGACAACAGGTAGCGCTTGGGCACCATGCCGCCCCATTTGCCGGCCAGGAACGAACCGAGGATATTGAACAGGCCGATCAGCGCCAGCGCCAGCACCGCGACTTTCGGGTCCGCGATGCCCTTGTCCTTCAGGTAGGCCGGCAAGTGCACGCCGATGAACACGACCTGGAAGCCGCACACGAAGTAGCCCGCCACCAGCAACAGGAACGACCGGTTGCGCAGCGCTTCGCCCAGCGCCTCGCCGATGCTCTGGCGCGGGCCGTCGGCATGGGCCGCGGCCGGTTCGCGCAGCCAGAACGACATCGGCACCATGGCCAGCACCACCAGCGCCGCCAGCAGGTAAAACGCCTGTTGCCAGCCCAGCGAGGAAATCAGGAATTGCTCGACAGGCATCATCAGGAACTGGCCGAACGAACTGGCCGCGCCGGAAATGCCGAACGCCCACGACCGTTTTTCCACCGGCGCCACGCGCCCGATGATGCCGCTGACCGCGCCAAACGCGGTGCACGCCAGGCCCATGCCGATGAACACGCCGGAGCCGGCCACGAACAGCGCCGGCTGCGTCACAAACGCCATCCACAGCAGGCCGGCCATGTACGCCAGCGCGCCCACCAGCACCACGCGCATGGTGCCGAAGCGGTCGGCCGCCATGCCGGCAATGGGACCGAAGGCGCCCCACATCAGGTTTTGCGCGGCCAGCGCCAGCGAATACGTTTCGCGGGTCCAGCCATTGGCCTGTGAAATCGGCTGCATCCAGAAGCCGAAGCCATGGCGCACGCCCATGGCCAGGGTCAGCACCACGCCGCTGGCCAGCAGCACGGATTTCAAGGAGGGCATACGGTCGGTAGTAAACATGGCGGTTCCTTACGGGTCAATTCAAATAGCCCACAGCGTTGCCGCAGCGCCTGGCTGGGGTCATGTTGAAACAACCTCCCGGTTGTCGGCGGCGTAGCGTACGCCGATCTGTTCACGCATGGCGTCGAGCCAGCCCATCAGCGCCACCGATTCCGCCAGCGGCATCACGGGACTTCCCAACAAGCCCGCGCGCAGGCAGCGGTTCACTTCCATTGCTTCATGCGCATAGCCATTGCCGATGCGCGGCACCGAGACATCGCGCCGGCTGCCGTCGTTGCGGCCGATGGTCAGCGATTCGGTGCAGTAAAAGCGGGTATTAAGGCGCAGGAAGCCTTCGCTGCCGGAAATCGTCAATTCATTGGGGGTATGCGCGCGCAGGCTGCTCGAGCACGACGATTGCGCGCCGTTTTCGTGGCGCAGCACGAACGACGCCTGCAAGTCGACGCCGGTGACGGCCAGTTCGCCCACGGCCTGCACACCAGCCACCGGGCCGAGGAAATACGCGGCCAGCGACAGCGGGTAAATGCCGAGGTCCAGCAGCGAGCCGCCGCCGAGCTCAGGGTTGAACAGGCGGTGTTCCGGGCCGACCGTGGCGGCAAAGCCGAAGTCCGCCGACAGGCTGCCCGGGACGCCGATGGCGCCGCTGTCGATCAGGCGCTTCGCTTCCACGATGGCCGGCAGGAAGCGGCTCCACATGGCTTCCATCACGAACAGGTTTTTGTCGCACGCCAGCGCAGCCAGGTGCGCGGCCTGGCGCCGGTTCAAGGTGAACGCCTTTTCCACCAGCAGCGCCTTGCCGCCTTCCAGGCACATGACGGCGTTTTCATGGTGCATCGGGTGCGGCGTGGCGATGTATACCACGTCGACCTGCGGATCCTCGGCCAGTTGCCGGTAGCTGCCGTGGCGGCGCGCCACGCCGAATTCCTCGCCAAAACGGTCGGCGCCGGCCTGCGTGCGCGACGCGACCGCCACCAGTTCGGCCCCGGGCGTGTCGCGCAAGCCTTGCGCCATGGCTTTGGCGATCTTGCCGGTGCCCAGGATGCCCCAGCGGATGGTCCGTTCCATTGATTACTCCTTCGGCTCAGTTCATGTTGGCGTGCGCTTGGGCCGGAACACCGCCGCATCGCCATAAAATGCTTCATCCTGCTGCAGCCACCAGCCCGGCACGCCCAGCATGGGCAGCGGCGTGAAGCAGCCTTTGTTCAAGCCTTCGGCGGCCAGTTCGCCGGCCACCGTCTCGTCCAGCCAGGCGCGCCGCCCCGCTTCGTCGCGCGCGAAATAATCGGCGCCGGCCAGCACCACGCGCGTATGCGCGGTGATGGCCTTGTACGGCGCCACCAGCTTTTCCATCAGCGCGTGGCCGAACAGCCAGACTTGCGCATCGCGTTCGAACAGGCCGCGCAATTCGATGAACGCGGTGCGCCATGCATGGCCGCGCAGCGCCTGCACCAGCGCCCTGCCCTGTTCATCGTCGCGCACCACCAGCAGCGCGGCGTTTTCATCGAACAGCGTGGCGGCGTCGCGCGCGGGACCGCGCGATTTGCCGACGCCGTCCTGCGCGATCTGCGCCGCCTGCAGGGCGTTCAATTGCCGCTTGATGCGGGGGAAGCTGAGCCAGACCAGCGCGTTGAAGAAATCGTGCAGGTTTTCACGGGTCGGCACGTTGCCGGTGGCGCCGATGAATTCCTCGTAGGCGACGCCTTCCGGCAGCGCGCTTTGCGGCACGAAGCGAACGGGCAAGCCTTGATGATTACATAATTCGCGCGAAGCTGCCTGCGCGTTGAAGAAAGGGATGATGCTGGCGGCGCCGGGGTCGGCGCCGCGGGCGGCGGCCCGTACGGAGTCGTACCAGGGCCGCTGCCAGTCGATATCAGGAAACACTCAAGCCATCTTCCAGTGGATGGTTTCGCCGGCGTTCAGCGGCACCACTTCCTGGTCGCCCAGCGGCAAGGTGGCCGGCAGGGTCCAGGCTTCGCGCTTGAGGGTGATGCTGTCCTGGTTCGGCTCCACGCCATAGAAGGCCGGGCCATTCAGGCTGGCGAAGGCTTCCAGCTTGTCCAGCGCGCCGGCGCGCTCGAACGCTTCGGCATACAGCTCCATCGCGTGCAGCGCGGTATAGCAGCCGGCGCAGCCGCAGGCCGCTTCCTTGGCGCCCTGCGCGTGCGGCGCCGAATCGGTGCCGAGGAAGAAGCGCTCGTCGCCGCTGGTGGCGGCCGTCACCAGCGCCAGGCGGTGTTCTTCGCGCTTGAGGATCGGCAGGCAATAGTAGTGCGGACGGATGCCGCCCTTGAAGATTTCATTGCGGTTGTACAGCAGGTGGTGCGCCGTAATGGTGGCGGCGATCGGACCTTCGGCCTCGGCCACGTATTCGGCCGCGTGGCGCGTGGTGATGTGCTCGAACACGACCTTCAGTTCCGGGAAGTTCTTGCGCAGCGGGCGCATCACGCGCTCGATGAACACGGCTTCGCGGTCGAACACGTCGACGTCAGGATCGGTGACTTCGCCGTGCACCAGCAGCGGCAAGTCCAGTTCCTGCATGACTTCCAGGGTCTTGTGGCAATTGGCGATGTCGGTCACGCCGGCGTCGGAATTGGTGGTGGCGCCGGCCGGGTACAGTTTCACGCCATACACGAACCCGCTGTCGACCGCGCGGCGGATTTCATCGGGCGGCGTATTGTTGGTCAGGTACAGCGTCATCAGCGGCTCGAACGTCATGCCCTGGGGCAGCGCGGCCAGGATGCGGCCCCGGTACGCTTCGGCGGCGGCCACCGTGGTGACGGGCGGCTTCAGGTTCGGCATCACGATGGCGCGGCCGAACTGGCGCGCGCTGTGCGGCAGCACGCTGGCCAGGGTGGCGCCGTCGCGCAGGTGCAAATGCCAGTCGTCTGGGCGGATGAGGGTGATGCTGTCGGGCGTTTCAATGTGGGACATGGCGGCTGCTCGCGGTGTAATCAGGACAAGAATGAGATAAATAATCCCGCCATTTTACCGCGTGCGGCCCCGCCTGCTGTGTCACCCCCTGGGGTCAGACCCCATTTATGACAAAAGTGGACATATCTCAGTGGCAATGTCCACTTTTGTCACATTTGGGGTCTGACCCCGGAAGTGGACCTTGCGTGGCGGCGTGGTTTCTTATCAATGGATGATGCGGGCCAGGAATTCGCGGGCCCGCTCGGAGCGCGGCGCGCCGAAGAACTCGTCCTTGCCGCAATCTTCCAGGATGCGGCCCTTGTCCATGAATACCACGCGGTTGGCCACCTTGCGGGCAAAACCCATTTCATGGGTCACCACCATCATGGTCATGCCGTCCTGCGCCAAGCCCACCATCACGTCCAGCACTTCATTGATCATTTCCGGATCCAGCGCCGAGGTCGGTTCATCGAACAGCATGGCGATCGGATCCATCGCCAGCGCGCGGGCGATCGCCACCCGCTGCTGCTGGCCGCCCGACAGCTGGTTCGGGAATTTGTCCTGCTGCGCCAGCAAGCCGACCCGGTCCAGGTAGCGCAAGCCGCGCTCGATGGCTTCGTCGCGGCTGCGTTTCAAGACCTTGACCTGGCCCAGCGTAAGGTTGTCGCGGACCGACAAATGCGGAAACAGTTCGAAATTCTGGAACACCATGCCGATGCGGGCGCGCAATGCCGGCAAATCCGTGCCCTTGGCGCCCACCGGCGTGCCGTCGACCAGGATTTCCCCCTGCTGGAACGGTTCCAGTCCATTGACGGTTTTGATCAGGGTGGACTTGCCGGAACCGGACGGGCCGCAGATGACCATGACGTCGCCGCGGGCCACCGTGGTGCTGCAATCAGTCAATACCTGGAACTGGCCATACCATTTACTGACGTTCTTGATGTCTATCATATTTTTCCGGTGAAATCAGCGATTTATATTCGGCTGTACCAACTGTTTTCCGCATGAGACACAGTTGCTTGACATGCATCAAGGGCACAAGGATACTCCGGACTTCCCTGCTTACAGATTCATCAATTCTAAAGGTCCTGCCTGCCCCGCCCTGCAAACCAGGGTGGCTGGACAGTACCACAGGAAACCCGCCCATGAAAATCGACACCAGCGCCAGCAAATCCCGCAGCAACCTCACCACCTACATCCTCATCAGCCTCGTGCTGGGTATCGTGGTGGGCTATTTCGCCAATGCCAACATGGCCAAGCCCACTGACTTTGCCGACTATATGTCATTGCTGACAACGATTTTCCTGCGGCTGATCAAGATGATCATTGCGCCGCTGGTGTTTTCCACCCTGGTGGTCGGCATCGCGCGCATGGGCGACGCCAAGGAAGTCGGCCGCATCGGCTTGAAGACGCTGGGCTGGTTCCTGGTTGCGTCGGTGATTTCGCTGACCCTGGGCTTGATCATGGTCAATCTGTTCCGTCCTGGCGACGCGCTGGTCGGCCACCTGCCTGCAGCGGCCTCGACCGGTATTGCCGCCAGCAGCCTGTCGCTGAAGGAATTCATCACCCACCTGGTGCCGGCCTCCATCGTCGATGGCATGGCGAAGAATGAAATCCTGCAAATCGTGGTGTTTTCGCTGTTCTTCGGCACGGCCGCCGCCGCTGTCGGCAAGAAAGCCGAACCGCTGGTCGACGCCATCGACGGCCTCGCCCACATCATGCTGAAAGTCACGGGCTACGTGATGCAATTCGCACCGGTGGCCGTGTTTGCCGCGGTGGCCGGCACCATTGCCAAGAGCGGCCTGGGCGTGCTGGGCACGTACGGCGTGTTCATGGGCGAGTTCTACCTCAGCATTGCCCTGCTGTGGGGCATCCTGATCTTTGCCGGCCTGCTGTTCCTGGGCAAGCGCATCTTTGCGCTGATGGCGGAATTGCGCGGCCCGGCGCTGCTGGCGTTCTCCACCGCGTCGAGCGAAGCGGCTTATCCGAAGACCCTGGAAGGCCTGGAGCGTTTCGGCGTGCGCAACCGCATTGCCTCGTTCGTGCTGCCGATCGGCTACTCGTTCAACCTGGACGGCTCGATGATGTATTGCACGTTTGCCACCGTGTTCATTGCCCAGGCCTATGGCATTGAAATGTCGCTGGGCACGCAGATGACCATGATGGCCGTGCTGATGCTGACGTCCAAAGGCATTGCCGGCGTGCCGCGCGCCTCGCTGGTGGTGATTGCCGCCACCCTGGGCCAATTCAACATTCCCGAAGCCGGCCTGCTGCTGCTGCTCGGGATCGACCATTTCCTCGACATGGCGCGCTCCGCCACCAACGTGATCGGCAACGGCGTGGCCGCTGCCGTGGTTGCGAAGTGGGAGGGCGAGCTGGTCGAGCCGCTGCAACGCGAACTGTCGGATTCGCCGCTGCCATAACAGGCAAGGCATCAACGGAGGCATCCCACAAGGGTGCCTCTTTTTTTTGGCGCACGGCTTATCAAGAAGGAAAGCATGACTTTCCCGGGAATCGGCCGGCGCTTCCACATAGGAGGAGACAGATGGATCGTAGGAGTATGTTGGGCTTGTTTGCCACGTCATTTGCCGCGTCATACGTGGCGCCGATGGCGCTGGCGGCAAGCGGCAATTGGGAAGACGACTTTTCCCGCTTCATGATGGATGGCTTGCGCAAGACCGGTACCGCCGGCGTCAGCGTGGCCACCGTGCGCAATGGCCGTACCCAGTTCGTGCGCGGCTTCGGCCTGGCCGACGTGCAGGCGCGCACTCCGGTCACGCCGGACACTGCATTCCATATCGCCTCGGTCAGCAAGGTCGTCACCGGCACCGCCATGATGATGCTGCATGAACAGGGCGCGTTCCGCCTCGACGATCCGGTCGCGCCGTACCTGGACTTCGCGGTGGTGCATCCGGCGTTCCCCGATACGCCGATCACGTTCCGCCACCTGTTGAGCCATACGTCGGGCATTTCCGACAGCCTCTACAACGAACGCAATGGCGACTTTCCCGCCAGCGGCGACCCGGCGCTGCAGTTGCGCGACTTCCTGGCCGGCTACCTGTCGCCCAATGGCCGCTGGTATGCGCAGGCCACTTCGTTCAGCGACACGAAGCCGGGCAGCGCCTGGGCTTATTCCAACGTCGGCATCGCGCTGCTGGGCTACCTGGCCGGCCGCGTCAACGCCGACCGCGTCGGCCTGGACGTGCTGACGCAAAAACGCCTGTTTTCCCCGCTCGGCATGCGCCACACCGGCTGGACCCTGGCCGCCATGGGCAAGGCGCCGCTGGCGCAGCCGTATGCGCGGCTGGACCATGGCTTGAAAGCGCTGGCGCCGACCGGCGCGCCAAGCTGGCCGGCCAGCCTGCTGCGTTCCTCGGCGCGCGATTTTGCCCGCATCCTGGAAATCTTCAGCGGCGAAGGCGCGGTCGATGGCCGCCGCTACCTGCAACAGGGCACGCTGGCCACGTTCCTGTCGCCGCAACCGGTGGCGGTGGACCAGAACGTGCAGCAGGCGCTGATCTGGACCCTGCGCGAACAGAACGGGCACCTGGCCATGCACTATGGCGGCGACGTCGGCGCCGATTCGGTGGCGGCGCTGGACCTGGGCAAGCGGGTCGGCGCGCTGATGTTCAGCAACGTGACCGGCAATGACGAGTTCCGGGTTTTCCAGAAGGAAGCCATGGAACGCTTGCTGGAGCGGGCGCGCACCGCGTAATGCCGGCCTTGGCCGGCCTTGCCATGGGAGGCGGCGCGCCGATGCGCCGCCTCCCCGGCAGCGGACACGCCGCCCTGCATGGGGTGTATCGGTCGGCACGGCCGGCGGGCGTGGCCGCCCAGGAATGCGTTCCACCGGCATTGCCAGGCAGGGATTCCCGCGCTGGAAGTGGTCGCGCCGCGATGGCCCGGCATGTCAGGCCAGTCCCGCCGTCCCTTCCCGCACCGTGAATTGCGCCACGGTGGCAATGCCGCTGTCCGCATCCTGGACGTCGTCGAGCGCGCGGAAGTCCACCGCGCAGCGCGCCGGCCGCAAGTCGAGCAGCATGAAGCCGCGCTTGTCGCTGCGGCCATACTTCAATTGCGCATTCATGTCGACATATTGCCGGGTGCGCGCCTGCGGGCGCGAGCTCGACGTCACGGACGTGCCGCAAAATTCCGTCGCCACCAGCGGATTGGCCGCGCTGACGGGGCGCAGGGGATCGGGCCGCAGTTCGGCCGCATAAAACGTGTGCACGTCGCCGGACAGCACCAGCGGGTTGGCCGCGCCGCTGGCGCGCAGCATGTCGTACAGGCGCAGGCGCGCGGCCGGATAGCCATCCCAGCCATCGGTCCAGTAGCGGCCATCGCGGCTGTTGCCCTGCAGCGCCAGCGGCAACTGGCTGCATTGCGCCATCAGTGTCTGCTGCGCCAGCAGGTTCCAGCGCGCCGGCGAACCCTTCAAGCCCTGCGCCAGCCATTGCTCCTGTTCGCCGCCCAGCAGTGTGCGGCGCGGGTCCAGCAGCGCCGGGCATTCGCGCGGCCGCACCGACGACGAGCCGCCGCGCCCCGGCGTGCACGCCTGCGCCGCGCGGTACTGGCGGTTGTCCAGCACGTGCAGGCGCGCCAGCCGGCCCCAGTCATAGCGCTGGTGCATGCGCATCATGCCATGGCTGACGCCGGGCGCGGGCAGGCGCAGCGGCTGGTGTTCGTAGTACGCCTGGTACGCGGCGGCGCGGCGCGCGGCAAAGTTCGCGTCGAGCCGTTCGTCGCGCAACGCGGCGTAATCGTTGGCCACTTCATGGTCGTCCCAGGCCAGGATCCATGGCGCGGCGTGGTGCGCCGCCTGCAGCTGCGCATCGCTCTTGTATTGCGCATAGCGGGCGCGGTACTCGGCCAGCGTGAAGCTTTCATGCGAACGCACGGCGCGCGCCGGGTGTTGCAGCTGGTACGGGCCCCATTCGTAGATGTAGTCGCCGACGAAGGCCACCAGGTCGGGCGCGGCCGCCGCGATATGGCGGTGCGCGGCATAGGCGCCGAATTCCCAGTGCTGGCACGACGCCACGGCCAGTTTCAGCGCGGCGGGCATGTCTTGCGCGGCCGGCGCGGTGCGCGTGCGGCCCACCGGGCTGACGGCGTCGCCCAGCATGAAGCGGTACCAGTACCAGCGCGCCGGCGCCAGGCCGCGCACGTCGACGTGCACGCTGTGCGCCAGTTCCGGCAGCGCGCTGGCGCTGCCTTTGGCGACGATGGCGCGGAACTGCTCGTCGGACGCCATTTCCCACCGCACCGGCAGCGCGACGGGCGGTGTCGCGCCGGCGTCGAGCGGATCGTGATTGACGCGGGTCCAGATGACGACGGCGTCCGGCAACGGCGCGCCGGACGCCACGCCCAGCGCGAATGGATACGCGCCGCGGCCGGCGTCACGCGCCGAAGCCGGCCGGACACCGGCCGCCGCCATGCCGGCCAGCGCGGAGACGCGCGCCGCCGCCTGCAACAGCGAGCGGCGCGCGCGATCGGGCGGCATGGACGTCAGTTGAACGTTTCCAGCGGCGGCACCGGACGGGGTTTGCGGTCCGGCCCGGTGGCGACGTAGGTCAGCGTGGCTTCCGTGACCTTGACGATGGACGCCTGCAGGCGGTTGCGCTCGGCATAGACTTCGACGTTGACGGTGATCGAGGTATTGCCGACCTTGACGATGTCGGCATAGAACGACAGCAAGTCGCCAATGAAGACGGGATTCTTGAACACGAACGAATTCACGGCCACCGTGGCCACGCGGCCATTGGCGCGGCGGGTGGCCGGCAGCGAACCGGCAATGTCGACTTGCGCCATGATCCAGCCGCCGAACACGTCGCCATACACGTTGGCGTCGGCCGGCGCCGGCATCACGCGCAATTCAGGCATCTTTCCTGGTGGCAGGCCGCGGCGTTCCGCGGACGATTCTGGCGTTTCTGGCGTGGTCATGGGCTTTTTCTCACAAGGGCTACAATTGGGGAAATTGTAAACCACAGGAACCCGCCCTGCCATGCGCCGCCAGTCCTCGCTCCCCCCGCCTCCCGATCCCGCAGGCAAGCCGCCCCGCAGCGACCTTGCCACCATCAAAACCCTGCTGCCCTACCTCTGGGTCTACAAATGGCGCGTGCTGGCCGCCCTGCTGGCGCTGGTGGGCGCCAAGCTGGCCAACGTGGGCGTGCCGGTGGTCTTGAAGAAACTCGTCGACAGCATGACCGTCACGCCCGACCATCCGCACGCGCTGCTGGTGTTGCCGGTGGGCGCGCTGGTGGCGTATGGCCTGCTACGCTTGTCGACCACGGTGTTCACGGAATTGCGGGAATTCCTGTTTGCCCGCGTCACGCAGCGCGCGGTACGCACCATTGCCTTGAAGGTGTTCCGCCACCTGCATTCGCTGTCGCTGCGCTTCCACCTGAACCGGCAGACCGGCGGCATGACGCGCGACATCGAACGCGGCACACGCGGCGTGGGGTCGCTGATTTCCTATACGCTGTTCAATATCCTGCCGACCCTGGTGGAGATTTCCCTGGTGCTGGGCTACCTGGTCACGCATTACGACATCTGGTTCACCGCCATCACGTTCGCCGCGCTGGCCTGCTACATCACGTTCACCGTGGTGGTCACGGACTGGCGCACGCACTTCCGCCGCACCATGAACGACCTCGATTCGAAAGCCAACACCAGGGCCATCGATTCGCTGATCAATTATGAAACCGTGAAATACTTCGGCAACGAGGATTACGAAGCCCGGCGCTATGACGAAGGCTTGCAGCGCTATGAGTCGGCCGCCGTCAAGTCGCAGACGTCGCTGTCGTTCCTGAACACGGGCCAGTCGCTGATCATCGCCACCGCTGTCACGCTGATCCTGTGGCGCGCCACGCAGGGCGTCATCGACGGCAAGATGACCCTGGGCGACCTGGTGCTGGTCAATGCCTTCATGATCCAGCTGTACATCCCGCTGAACTTCCTGGGCGTGATCTACCGTGAAATCAAGCAAAGCCTGGCCGACATGGAGCGCCTGTTCGGCCTGCTGGACCAGAACCGCGAAGTCGACGATGCGCCGGGCGCGCAACCGCTGGTGACGCACGGCGCGCAAGTGCAGTTTTCGCACGTGGATTTTTCCTATGAGCCCAAGCGCCAGATCCTGTTCGACGTCGACTTCACCATCGCGGCCGGCACCACCACCGCCATCGTGGGCCACAGCGGTTCCGGCAAGTCCACGCTGTCGCGCCTGCTGTTCCGGTTTTATGAAGTCGGTTCCGGCCCGAACGGGGGAGCCATCACCATCGACGGCCAGGATATCCGCTCGGTCACCCAGGATTCGCTGCGCCATGCGATCGGCATCGTGCCGCAGGATACGGTGCTGTTCAACGACACCATCGAATACAACATCGGCTACGGCAAGCCGGGCGCCAGCAAGGACGACATCGTGGCGGCCGCGCGCGCCGCATCGATCCACGACTTCATCGTCAGCCTGCCGGACGGCTATGCCACGGTGGTGGGGGAACGCGGCCTGAAATTGTCGGGCGGCGAAAAGCAGCGCGTGGCGATCGCGCGCACCTTGTTGAAGAATCCCGCGATCCTGATCTTCGACGAAGCCACGTCGGCGCTCGACTCCAAGGCCGAACAGGCGATCCAGGCGCAATTGAAGGAGATCGCGAAGAACCGCACCACCATGGTGATCGCGCACCGCCTGTCGACCGTGGCCGATGCGCACCAGATCATCGTGCTCGACCACGGCCGCATCGTGGAGCGCGGCACCCACCAGGCGCTGCTGGCCGCCGACGGCCTGTACGCGCAAATGTGGGCGCGCCAGCAGGCGCACAAGGAAGACGAACCCGAAGCTGTCTAACTTCGGTAACTTCGGTAACTTCGGTGCCTGGCCCCGAATTGTCGACTATTCAGTAATAAAAAAACGGCGCCGTGCACCACACACGACGCCGCTTTCAGCAGGCAACCTGTTCTACGCTTGTTACGCGGCTTCTTTCGCCTTCGGCTTTTCATCGCGCAATTCGCGGCGCAGGATCTTGCCGACGTTCGTCTTCGGCAATTCGTCGCGGAATTCGATGTACTTCGGCTTCTTGTACGCGGTCAATTCATGCTTGCAGAATTCCTGCAGCGCGTCGGCCGTCAGGTTCGGATCCTTGCGCACCACGAACAGCTTCACGGCTTCGCCGGAATTCTTGTCCGGCACGCCGATGCACGCCACTTCCAGCACGCCAGGGTGCGCCGCCACCACGCCCTCCACTTCATTCGGATATACGTTAAAGCCCGACACCAGGATCATGTCTTTCTTGCGGTCGACGATGCGGGTATAGCCGCGTTCATCCATGATGCCCACGTCGCCGGTCTTGAAGAAGCCGTCGGCGGTCATGGATTTCGCGGTTTCTTCCGGACGGTTCCAGTAGCCGGCCATCACTTGCGGGCCGCGGATCGCGATTTCACCGGTGGAGCCGATCGGCATCGGATTGCCGTCGTCATCGAGGATCTGCACTTCGGTCGACGGAATCGGCACGCCGATGGTGCCGGTGAATTCCTTGATGTCGACGCGGTTGGCGGTGGCCACCGGCGAGGTTTC
>CBIHOX010000048.1:0-35741 GCA_966211685.1 uncultured Pseudoduganella sp. | reverse complement strand
GAAGGCAACTGGGACCTGGTCGGCAACAACATCCCGGTGTTCTTCATCCAGGATGCGATGAAGTTCCCCGACCTGGTGCATGCGGTCAAGCCCGAGCCGCACAACGGCATCCCGCAGGCGGCCAGCGCGCACGACACGTTCTGGGATTTCACGTCGCTGATGCCGGAATCGATGCACATGCTGATGTGGGCCATGTCGGACCGCGCGATCCCGCGCAGCCTGCGCACCATGCAGGGCTTTGGCGTGCATACGTTCCGCCTGGTCAATGCGCAGGGCGATTCCGTGTTCGTGAAATTCCACTGGCTGCCGCTGGCCGGCACCCATTCGATGGTGTGGGACGAAGCCATGAAGGTCATCGGCGCCGACCCCGACTTCCACCGCCGCGACCTGTGGGAATCCATCGAGGCCGGCATGTATCCGCAATGGGAACTGGCCCTGCAGATCTTCACCGAGGAGCAGGCCGCGCAATTCCCGTTCGACGTGCTGGACGCCACCAAGATCGTGCCGGAAGAACTGGTGCCGCTGCAGGTGGTGGGGCGCATGACCTTGAACCGCAATCCCGACAATTTCTTCGCCGAGACCGAGCAGGTGGCGTTTTGCGCCGCCCACATCATTCCCGGCATCGATTTCACCAACGACCCGCTGCTGCAGGGGCGCATCCATTCCTACGTGGATACGCAGATCAGCCGCCTGGGCGGGCCGAATTTCCATGAAATCCCGATCAATGCGCCGGTCTGCCCGGTGCACAACAACCAGCGCGACGGCATGCACCGCCAAACCATCAACCGTGGCAAGGTGGCCTACGAACCGAATTCCCTGGGTGGCGGCTGTCCATTCCAGGCCGGCATGGCCGGCTTTACCAGTGTGCGCAGCCAGGACGTGCAGGAAGACAAGGTGCGCGGCAAGCCGGAACTGTTCGCCGACCATTATTCGCAGGCGCGCCTGTTCTGGCAAAGCCAGACGCGCCACGAACAGCAGCACATCATCAATGCGTTCCGCTTCGAGCTGAGCAAGGTGATGGTGCCGGGCATCCGCGTGCGCATGCTGTCGATGCTGGCCAATGTGGACGATGCGCTGGTGTCGGCCGTGGCGGCCGGCCTGGGCTTGCCGGTGCCGCCGCCGCAACCGCTGGCCACCAGCCTGCCGCTGCCATCGTATCCGCCGTCGCCGCCGCTGTCGCTGATGGCGCGTCCGGGCCAGCAGGGCATCACGGGGCGGCAGGTGGCGATCCTGGTGGCCGACGGCGTCGATGGCGACGGCGTGCGCGCCATCCAGTCCTCGCTGGAACAGGATGGCGCGATACCCCACATCGTGGGCCCATGGCTGGGCGCGGTGACGGCGGCCGACGGCGCGGCCATTCCCGTCGAGCGCACGCTGGAAAACGCGCCGGGCGTGCTGTTCGACGCGGTGGCGGTACCGTGCGGCGAACAGGCGGCGCAGACGCTGTCGTCGATCGCCCATGCGCTGGACTTCGTGCGGCTGCAATACCGCCACTGCAAGCCCATCCTGGCGGTCGGCAAGGGCACCCTGCTGCTGGCCAAGGCGCAAATTCCCGCGCAATTGCCGGACGGCTCGCCCGACCCGGCCCTGATCGGCACCGAACCGGACGACCTGGACGACGCCATGCCGGCCTTCAAGGACGCGCTGGCCATCGGCCGCGCCTGGGTCCGCGAAACCGACCCGCCGCTGGTCTGACATTTTGGTGCCAGGCACCGAAATGTCGTTTAGATGTAGGCCGGATTAGCCCAACGGGCGTAATCCGGCAGGCAGGCCACGGTCACGCATGCTCGGCGGATTACGCGCTTCGCGCTAATCCGCCCTACAGCTGGCGCTTTGCTTGAAGATCAGCCTTATTTCGATGGAATCACGTCATCGCGCACCGGCCGCGGCGCGGCCGGCGGGTGCTTGTGCCGGCGCAGCTTGCCCATCAGGCGCTTCAACAAGTGTTCGAAGTCGTCGATGTAGGTGAACACGGCCGGCACCACCAGCAGCGACAGCAGGGTCGACGTGATCAGGCCGCCGATCACGGCGCGCGCCATCGGGGCCCGGAAGCTTGGGTCCGCGCCCCAGCCCAGCGCCAGCGGCATCATGCCGGCGCCCATCGCGATGGTGGTCATCAGGATCGGGCGCGAACGCTTGTGGCACGCGTCGACCAGCGCATCGAAGCGCTTCATGCCTTCGCGGCGCGCGATGATCGCATAGTCGACCAGCAGGATCGAGTTTTTCGTCACGATCCCCATCAGCATGATCAGGCCGATCATCGATGGCATCGACAGCGCGCTGCGCGTGATCAACAGCGCCACGAACGCGCCGCCGATCGACAGCGGCAGCGCCGCCAGGATCGTGGCCGGCTGCATGAAGTCCTGGAACAGCAGCACCAGCACGCAATAGATGCAGATCACGCCGATCAGCATGGCGATGCCGAAGCTGGCGAACAGCGCCTGCATTTCCTGGGCGTCGCCCAGTTCCGCGATGCGCACCGACGGCGGCAGCGACTTCATCGACGGCAGCGCGCGCGCTTCCTCGTTGACTTCGCCGAGCGAGCGGCCGTTCAATTCCACTTCCAGGGTCACGTTGCGCGAGCGGTTCAGGCGGTTGATTTGCGCCGGGCCCGATTCCATCGCGATGTCGGCCACCGTGGCCAGCATCACCGGACCATTCTTGCCCGGCACCGTCAGGCGGCCGATGGCGTCCAGGTCGGCGCGCACGGCGTCCGGCAGCTTGACGCGGATCGGCACCTGGCGCTCCGGCAAATTCATTTTCGTCATGTCGAAGTCGTAGTCGCCGGCCGTGGCCACGCGCACGGTTTCGCCGATGGCGGCCGCCGTCACGCCCAGGTCCGCCGCGCGGGCGAAGTCGGGACGCACGATGATTTCCGGGCGCACCAGCGATGCGCTGGAATTGACGTTGCCGACGCCTTTGAGCGTGCGCAGTTCGCGTTCGACCTTTTGCGCTGATTCCACCAGCGCCTGCGGGTTTTCGCTCTGCAGCACCAGCTGCATTTTCACGCCGGTATCCTGCGGGCCCACCGTGAAGCGTGCGCCCGGAATGTTATTGAGCCGGGTGCGGATTTTTTCCTCCAGCTCCGGCACGGTTTCCTTGCGGTCGTTGCGGTGCACGGTGGTCAAGGTCAGCACCGCGCGTCGTGCCTCGGCCGCCGCGCCGGGCGCGAACGCGTCGCCGGACGAACCGCCGCCGATCGAGCTGAACACGCCGACCACGCCCTTGACCTGCATCGCCGCCACTCGCGCCTGTTCGGCGATGGCGCGGGTTTCCGACAAGGTCGAGCCGGGCGGCAGTTCCACCGTCACCTGGGTCTGGCCACGGTCGGCCGGCGGCACGAAGCCGGTCGGCAGCAGCGGCACCAGCATGATGGAGCCGACGAAGAACGCGCCCGAGGCAATCGCCGTGACCAGGCGGTGGCGCAGGCACCACTGCATGACCTTCATGTAGCGCGCCATGATCGGGCCATCGTGTTCATCGGTGTGCGCCACCGGTTTCAGGATGTAGGCCGCCATCATCGGCGTCAGCAGGCGCGCCACCACCAGCGAGGCCAGCACCGCCAGCACCGCGGTCCAGCCGAACTGCTTGAAGAACAGGCCTGGAATGCCGCCCATGAACGCGGTCGGCAGGAACACCGCCACCAGCGCGAACGTGGTCGCGATCACCGCCATGCCGATTTCATCGGCTGCTTCCATGGCCGCCTCATAAGGCGTCTTGCCCATGCGCAGGTGGCGCGAAATGTTTTCGATTTCCACGATGGCGTCATCCACCAGCACGCCCACCACCAGCGCCAGCGACAGCAAGGTCACGGTATTGAGCGTGTAGCCGAACAGGTAGATGCCGAGGAAGGCCGGCAGCACCGACAGCGGCAGCGCGGCCGCCGCCACCAGCGTGGCGCGCCAGTCGCGCAGGAACCACCACACCACCAGCACGGCCAGGATCGCGCCTTCGTACAGCAATTCCATCGACCCTTCGAAGTTTTCGTGGATCGGCGCGGCATTGTCGATCGACATGTGCAATTCGAACGTTGGATGCGCGAGGCGCATTTCCTCGATGGCGGCCTTCACGTCGTCGGCCACCTGGGTTTCGCTGGCGCCCTTGGTGCGGAACACCTCGAACGCCACCGCCGGCTTGCCATCCTGTTCCGCCACGGCGCGCGTTTCCGCGATGGTGTCGGTCACGGTGGCCACCTGGTCGAGGCGGATATGGCGGCCTTCCGGCAGCGGGATCTCGATGGCGGCCAGTTCCGCCGCGCTCTTCACGGTGCCGATGGTGCGCACCGACTGCTCGGCGCCCGAGACGTCGCCGCGCCCGCCCGGCGCTTCGCGCTGCACCATGCGCAGCTGGCGCGACACGTCCAGCGCCGACACCTTCAGCGCCGCCATGCGCGCGTCATCGAGCTCCACCCGGATTTCACGCGCGGCGCCTCCGATACGCTTGACCTGGCCCACGCCCTTGACCGCCAGCAGGCGCTTGGTGACGTCGTTGTCGACGTACCAGCTCAATTCCTGCAGGTCGGCCGGCGTGCCTGCCTTGGCCGACGCGGTATAGGTCAGCACCGAGCGGCCCGCGGTGGGCACCTTGCTGACCACCGGGTCGCGTAATTCGCCCGGCATGTCGGCCCGCACCTGGGCGATCGCGTCGCGGATTTCATTGACGGCGTCGGAGACGTTTTTCTCCAGGTTGAATTCCACCGTCAGCGTGGCGGCGCCGTCCAGCACCGACGTGTGGATGTTCTTCACGCCCTGCAGCGGCGCGATCGCATCTTCGATCTTGCGCGCCACTTCGGTTTCCAGCTGGGCCGGGGCGGCGCCCGGCAGGCTGGCGGTGACGATCACCACCGGCAGCTGGATGTCGGGGAAGTCCTGCACCGGGTTGGCCTTGTAGGCCAGCATTCCCGCGAACGACAGCAGGAAAAACAGCATGATCGCGGGGATCGGATGCTTGATCGATAAGGAAGAAAAATTCACGGGCTCTCCTTGTCAGCGCGGCTTGGCGGCCTTGGCCGCGCTGCCGGCCGGCGCTGCCGTGGCGGCCGCTGCCGTGGCGACGTTGACCACGTCGCCGTCATTGAGGAAGCCGGCGCCGCTGACTACCACCTGCGACGACGCATCGATGCCGGACATGACTTCGACCTGGTCGCCGAGGCGGCGGCCGGCCTGCACTTTCACGCGCGACACCTTCTTGTCCGGATTCACGCGGAACACGTAGCTGAAGCCGTCGCGCACCACCACTGCCTGTTGCGGCAGGGTCAGCGCCTCGCTGGCGCCCAGTTCGAAACGGCCACTGGCGAACATGCCGGCCTTGAAGGCGCCGCTGTCCTTGCTTTTCACGGGCGGCAAATCCACGTACACCAGCGCAAAGCGGTTTTGCGGGTCGACGGTCGGCGCCACCATGCGCACCTTGCCGGTCAGTTCCGCGCCATTGGCGGCCTTCACCACGGCGTTGGCGCCGGGGCGGATTTTCGGCAAGTCGGCCGCGGTGACTTCGGCGCGCCATTCCAGGCGGCCCTGGCGGATCATGCGGAACAGTTCCGTGCCGGCGCCGGCCACGGCGCCCACGGTGGCCATGCGGGCGGAAATCACGCCACTGTCGGGCGCCGTCACCTGCGTGTACTTCAGGCGCAGTTGCTGGCTCGCCACGGCGGCCTTGGCCGACGCCACGCGCGCCTTGGCCATCTGTTCGGCCGTCAGGTATTGGCTGATCTGTTGCGCCGACAGGGCGCCGGACGTGTCGAGCGCGCGGGCGCGCTGGGCGTTGGCGGCGGCGTCGGCGGCGCTGGCTTCGGCTTCCATCAGCGCGGCCTTTGCCTGCGCCAGGTCGGCGTTGACGGCCTCGCTGGCGAAGGTGGCCAGCACTTGCCCCTTGTCGACCACGTCGCCGACGTTGACTTTCACGTCGGTCAGGCGCAGGCCGTTCGATTCACTGCCGATCGACGCTTCCTGCCACGCGGCGATATTGCCGTTGGCGCCGATGGTGACCGGCAGGCGGCTGGCCGTCGGCTTGGCCGTGGTGACGGTCAGCGCGGCCTTGGGCGCGGCGGCGGCCTTGTCGTCGGCCTGGACGTTCAAGGGCAGGGCGGCATGCAGCGCAAAGGCGGTGGCCATCAGCGCCAGCAGGGGACGGGGGCGGGTTTGCAGAGGTTTCATCATGGTCGTATCCGTTATCGGTTGTTCGCGGCGGCGCGGTTGTCCAGGTTCGCGGCGTCGGCGGGGTTCCAGCCGCCGCCGGCCGCGCGGTACAGCGCGACCCAGGCGGCGCTGCGTTCCTGCTGCAGCGCGATCACCGTGTTTTCCGCGGCCAGGCGCATGCGGCGCGCATCTTCCAGTTCCAGCAGGCTGGCCATGCCATTCTTGTAGCGGTCTTCGGTGGCGGTGAACGAGGTGCGGTAGCCGGCCAGCGCGGCCTGCGCATCGGCGGCCCGCTCGCTGGCCGCGTTCAGGGTCACCAGCGCCTGTTCCACTTCGCGCACGGCGTTGCGGATGGCGCCGCGGTAGGCCGCCACGGCCGCGTCGTAGCGCGCCTGCGCGGCGTCCACGTTGGCGCGGCGGCGGCCGGCGTCGAACACCGGCAGTTGCAGCGCCAGCGGACCCACGGTCCAGGTATCGAGCTGGGTATTTTGCCCGCCGGTGTGGAAATTCGCCGCGCCGATGGAACCCGACAGCGACACGCGCGGATAGCGCTGCGCCTGGGCTCCCCCGACGTCGTAGCTGGCGGCGGCGACGTCGCGCTCGGCGGTGTACACGTCGGGACGCTGGCTCAGCAACTGCGCCGGCAGCGCCGTGATGGCAATCGCCGGACCGGGACCGGTCAGCGCGGCCGCGGCGTAGGCGGCCGGGGCGCCGCTCGTCAATTGCGCGCGCAAGTCGGGTTCGGGAATCGCCGTCAGCGCCGCCAGGCCCTTGACCGCGACATCGCACGCGGCGCGCTGCGCGGTGGCGCGGTTGCGGCCATCGGCGGCGCTGGCGCGCGCCATGGCCGCGTTGGCGGGCGAGGCCAGGCCGGCTTGCGACGTCAGTTCGGTCAGGCGCGCGGTATGGGCGCGCGAACCGGCATCCTGCGTGGCCACGACTTGCAATTGTTCGCAGGCGCGCAAGTTGTAATACTGGTTGGCGGTTTCCGCCGCCACCGACACGCGCGCTTCATGCCAGCCGGCCTGCGCGCCTTCCAGCCGGGCCTGGGCCGCGTTGCGGGCCGCGCGGCCGCCGCCGAAGATGTCGATTTCCCACGACGCCTGCAGCGCGCCCTGCACCGTGGTGCCGGTCGGGATGGCCGACTGCTGGCTCATGCGCTGGGCGCTGGCCACCAGGTCGACATTGGGCGCCAGCGCGGCGCCGGCCGCCACGCGTTCGGCGCGCGATTGCGCGATGCGGGCCGACGCCTGCGCCAGGGTCGGGCTGGCGGCCTGCGCCGCCTCGACCAGTTGCGCCAGCAGCGGGTCGCCCTGGGTGCGCCACCACTGGGCCAGGTTTGTCACGTCGCCATTGTGTGGCAGCGCGGCCTGCCATTGCGCAGGGATGGGCGCGTCCACTTTGGCGGACGGCGCGGTGAGCGAACAGCCGGCCAGCGCCAGGGCGGCGCAAGCCAGCGTGGTACGCCGGACCAGCGCCGCCAGGGGGGGAGTTGCATTCATCAGGATTCCTTTTGGGAGGTACGTAGTTTCTTTTCGGCCTCGATCATGGCTTCGGCAAAATGCGTGAACCGCTCAATCCAGCGGGTGATCGCATCGGGTCCGTCCAGCAATTGCGGCGTGATGCTGCTGACCACGTCGCTGCCGACCATCAGCAGCAGCGCCTGCGACGCCACGCAAAAGGTCAGCCGGTGGATTTCATCGTCCGGCGCGTCCAGGCCGATGTGGCGGCATATGATGCGCGCCAGCGCTTCGTGTTCGGGGCGGATGTTGGTTTCGATTTCACTGGCCCATAGCCCGGTCGGCTCCAGCATTTCACGGAACCACAGGCGGTTGCACAGCTGCGCCATGTCGCCTTCCCGCAAAGGCGCCAGCATCTGGCCGAAAAACAGTTCCAGCGACTGGCGCAGTGTCAGGTCCGGCTGGTCATACAGCGAGATGTTCTGGTGCGGGTCCAGCGAAATGGCGGCAAAGGCGGCGCGGTACAGGCCCGCCTTGTCGCCAAAGTAATAGCTGATGGCCGCCACGTTGGCGCCCGCCGCCAGGGCGATTTCACGGGTGGAGGCTTTCGCGTAACCCTGTTCGGCAAACAGGCGCATGGCGGCCAGCAGCAGCCGTTCACGCGATTGTTCGCCATCGGAGCGCGATTTTTTAACTTTATTTCGGTCATTCATTTGATCATTTAACCATAGATTTCAAACGTTTGATATAAATTAATCGATCGTTTGATTAAATTATTTTTCGCAGTAACATTTGCTTACGATCGAAACATGGCGGAGGCGGATGTGGCACGTCGCGCCGCTACACTGACGGTTTCCTGATCATGTTATGGCGACAACGCGGGAGGCAAAGATGCGAGCATGGCGCAAGTTGCTGCTTTTATTATGGTTTGCGCTGGGCGCGGCGCTGGCGGAAGCTCCGGAACCGCTGGAGCCGCTTGACAATCCTTCCGATGAGCGCAAGGCCGCGCTGCACGTGCTGAACCGGCTGGCGTACGGGCCGGCGCCGGGCGACGTCGACCTGGTGGTGCGCATCGGGCCGCAACGCTGGATTGCGCAGCAATTGCAGCCGGAAACCTTGCCGCTGCCGGACACCCTGACCGCGCGGCTGGCATCGCTGGCCACCGTGCAAATGCCGGCCGGCGACGTGCTGGGCAGGTTCCAGGCCGCGCAGCAAGCCGTGCGCGGCGAAGAAGAGGGCGCCAAGGAACAGCGCCGCGCCGTCCTGGCCGGCATCGCGCGGGAAACCGCGGAAGCGCGCCTGCTGCGTGCCGTGGCCAGCCCGCGCCAGCTGGAAGAAGTCATGGTGGATTTCTGGTTCAACCACTTCAACGTGTTTGGCGGCAAGGGGCAGGACCGGGCGCTGGTGGCCAGCTATGAGCGCGACGCCATCCGTCCCCATGCGCTGGGCAATTTCCGCGCGCTGCTGGGCGCCACGGCGAAACATCCGGCCATGCTGTTTTACCTCGATAACTGGCTGTCGAAGGCCGATGGCCTGAATGAAAACTATGCGCGCGAATTGATGGAGCTGCATACGCTGGGCGTCGATGGCGGCTATACGCAGCGCGACGTGGTGGCGCTGGCGCGCATGCTGAC
Organism: uncultured Pseudoduganella sp.; assembly: GCA_966211685.1. GTDB lineage: Bacteria > Pseudomonadota > Gammaproteobacteria > Burkholderiales > Burkholderiaceae_D > Rugamonas. The sequence continues at coordinate 26,513 of CBIHOX010000048.1, read as the reverse complement.
GGGTTGGACCTATGCGCCACGCCGCCTGGTGCAGCGCAATGAACTGTTTTACTTTGACGCCCGGCGGCATGACAACGGCGCCAAGCAATGGCTGGGACGCACGGTGACGGCGGCCGGCCAGGACGAAGGGGAAATGGCGCTCGACGTGCTGGCTTCCCATCCGGCCACGGCGCGCCATATCGCTTACAAACTTGCCCAATATTTCGTGCAGGACCAGCCGCCGCCGGCGCTGGTGGCGCGGCTGGCGCAGCGCTTCACTGAAACCGGCGGCGACATCCGCGCCGTGCTGCAAACCCTGTTCGCCAGCCCTGAATTCATGGCGCCGGAAGCGCGCGGCGTGAAATTCAAGACGCCGTACCACTATGTGGTGTCGGCATTGCGTGCAACCGGTGCGGCCGGCCCTGCGCCGGACAGTACCAGGGCCGCGCTGGCGGCGCTGAACCGGCTGGGCATGCCGCTGTATGGCTGCCCGACGCCGGACGGCTACAAGAATACCGAGCAGGCATGGCTGAATCCCGACGCGCTGGCCATGCGCATCGGCTATGCGGTCTTGCTGGGCAAGGAAGCCGATGCGGCGGCGGTACGGTCGGCGCTGGGGCCGGCCTGGTCCGGCGCGACGCGGCAGACAGTGGAAGCGGGCGCGCCGCGCGTACAGGCGGTGCTGTTGCTGGGCAGTCCGGACTTCATGGAGCGATAAGCATGGAACGACGCGATTTTCTCACCTTGCTGGCGGCCGGCGCCGGCGCCATGGCGCCGCTGGGCAGCGCCGCCTGGGCCGCCACGGCGCCGGCGTCGCAGGACACGCGGCGCAAGCTGGTGGTGGTCATGTTGCGCGGCGCGGCCGATGGCTTGAATATCGTCGCCCCCGTGGCCGACCCGGACTATGCGCAGCTGCGCCCGACCATTGCACTGGCCGCGCCGGGCAAGGACGATGGCGCGCTGGACCTCGACGGTTATTTCGGCCTGCACCCGGCGCTGGCGCCGTTGATGCCGCTGTGGCGCGAACGCAAGATGGCGTTCATCCACGCCTGCGGTTCGCCCGACCCGACCCGCTCGCATTTCGATGCGCAAGACTATATGGAGTCGGCCACGCCTGGCGTGAAGAGCACGCCCGACGGCTGGATGAACCGGCTGGCCGCCTCGCTGCCCGGCATCGCCACGCCGACGCGCGCGCTCAGCATCGGGCCGGTATTGCCGCGCATCCTGGCCGGCGCCGCGCCTGCCGTGAACCTGGCCAGCATGGCGTCGGCCAGCCGGGCCGGCGTGCTGGAACGGCCCGCGCTGGCGGGCGGATTCGACCGGCTGTACCTGGGGCATCCGCGCTTTGGCAAGGCGTACCAGGATGGGCGGGAAGCGCGGCGCGAAGTGATGGCGGCGGCGGAGGCGGGGTTGCCTGCAGGGCAGATAGCTGCAGCCGCTCCGGTGGCTGGCCCTGCAATGGCGGACATGGCGCCCGCCCAGCAGCAAGGCATGCAGCGCAACTTACAGCAGGAAATGCTGGCGGCCAATAACGGCGCGCCATTGCCGGCCGGGTTTCCCGACGATGCGGCGCGGCTGGCCACGCTGATGCGCAACGACCCCCATATCCAGCTGGCGTTCTTTGCGCTAGGTGGCTGGGATACCCATGCGGGGCAGGGCGCCGCGACCGGACAACTGGCCAACCGGCTGTCGCCGCTGGCGCTGGGACTGGCGCAGCTTGCCAGGCGACTGGGACCGATGTTCGACGATACGGTCGTGGTGGTGATGTCGGAATTCGGCCGCACGGTGCGGGAAAATGGCAACCGCGGCACCGACCATGGGCATGGCAACGCCATGTGGGTGCTGGGTGGCGGCGTGAAGGGCGGCAAGGTGCTCGGCGACTGGCGCGGCTTGTCGGCCGGCGCGTTGCATGAAGGGCGCGACTTGCCGGTGACGACGGATTTCCGCGCGGTGCTGGCGCAGGTGGCGCAACAGCACTTGCGGCTCGATGAGCGCCTGCTGGCGCAAGTGTTTCCGGGATTGCCCGCCGTTTCGCGGCTGGGCTTGTTGACTTGATGCGTTGGCGGCTTGGTGAGGCGGGCCGCTGCGTGCCGGGGCTTACCGGCGCTTACCAGCGCTTACCGGCCTGCGCCGTGCCGCTCCCATGACCAGCAGCGCGGCGCCGACCAGCGCCACGCTGCCCGGTTCCGGCACCGTGGCGGGAAGATCGGACACAATGAATTCCAGCGCCAGGCCATTGACGTTGGCGCCGCCCAGGCCGCCAATGGAAAACGGCAATCCAGTGTCGGCAAACTTGCCGTCCCAGGCGCCCAGGAACAGCGGACGGAAGGCATCGGCCAGGTCGACGGTACTGAAGACCGTGGCGCCATCGATGCTGACGCGGATGAACGCATCTTCAAGGAAGACATTGTTCACGAAATCCAGGCCGTTGCCATCGATGCCGATGCCCATCAGGCCGGCTTCGCCCGGCGCCGGAAACAGGTCGCCAGTGGCGTCGAGCTGGATAAGAATGCGGTGCAATCCAGGCCCAATGCCGGTTTCCGTCTCACTCACGAACAGTGTTTCCCCTGCCCGTGTAAACGATTCCGTCACGCCGTCAAAGGTATTGGTCATGTTCAGCTCGTTGCCGCTGACGTCGCCGTTGATATAAACCGAATAGCTCGACCCCGGCGCCACCACCAGCGCCATCGCCGGCGCCGCCTGCACCGCACAAGCCGCCGCAATCGCCAACGCCCCCATCCTTGCTCCCCAGCTGATACTTTTCATTGTGGTCTCCTCTGTAGTGTTCCGTGACGATCACCAATGGATGAGCAAGCATCATGCCAAATACTTAAAAGTGATAAATATCAAACAGCTAGCGGTGGGAAGGGGTTTGATGTGATGCCAGCTGTAAGGCAGGGCGACAGGAAATGGAACCGCCGTGCGGCGGGCTGGAGTAGGGATGGAAGCGGAGGTGTTCCCTGCATTTTCCGCCTGTACTAAAACGCACGAACTCTTAATATCCGTTACTTTCTCGTCCGATCCTGCTCTGCAGTCGAAACAGGAAGGGCGTGATGTGCCCCTTGCCTGTCCTTGCTTTTTTGACTAACGCCCTCCAGTGTGTGGTGCTTAACCGAACAATTGCAATAGATCGCCTACTCTCAACATTCGACTGCGTGTGTGTGCACCGCATCGCTGGGTGTGAATGCATCGCATGGCCATGATTGACGAACGCTCACTGCGTGAGCACTGGAGAATAGAGCATGTACGATTACCTGATTGTCGGTGCAGGGATGTTTGGCGCAACCTTCGCCAGGCTCGCAAAGGACGCCGGCAAGCGCTGCCTGGTCATTGACAAGCGCCCGCATATCGCCGGCAACTGCTACACCAGCGAGAACGAAGGCATCCAGGTACACGTCTATGGCCCCCATATTTTTCATTGCAACGATACCCGTATCTGGGAATTCGTGAACCGCTTCGCTACGTTCAACAACTTCCGCAATTCGCCGGTGGCCATGCATGGTGGGCGCGCCTATTCGCTGCCCTTCAACATGTACACCTTCAACCAGATGTGGGGCGTGACCTCACCGTCGGAGGCAATGGCAAAAATCGAGTCGCAGAAGCTGGTGCTGGACCGCCCGCCCGAGAATTTGGAGGAGCAGGCGTTGGTGCTGGTAGGACGCGACATTTACGAAAAGCTGATCCGCGACTACACGAAGAAACAGTGGCAGAAAGATCCGAAGGACCTGCCGGCTGCCATCATCAAACGCCTGCCGGTACGCCTGACTTGGGATAACAATTACTTCAACGACTGCTACCAGGGCATCCCGACCGGCGGCTATTCGGCGCTTTTCGCCAAGATGCTCGACGGAATCGAGGTAAAGCTGAACGTCGACTACTTCGCTGACCGCGCCATGTGGAACAGCAAGGCCAAACAGGTGGTCTTCACCGGCAAGATCGACGAGTACTTCGACTTCCGGTTCGGCGAGCTGGAATACCGTACCCTGGACTTCGAAACCGAAGTGCTGCCCATTGAGAATTACCAGGGCAACGCCGTCATCAACTACACCGAAGCCGACGTGCCCTGGACTCGCATCATCGAACACAAGCACTTCGAGCCGGGCAACAAGGCGCCGCATACTGTCGTCACGCGGGAGATTCCGGCCGCGTGGTCGAAGGAGAAGGTGCCGTACTACCCTATCGGTGATGAGCGCAACATGCGCCTCTTCGAGCGTTACAGCGAGTTGGCGGAACACGAGAAGAACGTGCTGTTCGGCGGCCGCCTGTCGGAATATCGCTACTACGATATGCACCAGGTGATCGGCTCGGCCATGGCGCTGGCAAAGCGTCAACTGGCACCGGCGTACACGGCACCACAATCCAGTCAGACGCGCGTGCTGGTCTGATCCACCATTTGCTCCGATACCGGTCGCGACGCCGGCCGGTCCTTTCCGCAGCTATCCAACTCTCGAAGCGATAGCGTGCCGATAATGAGGGGGGAGTAGTGCTTCGTAGCTCAGGCGCACCCGGGAGAAGGGGCGCATGCGGCAGGCACAAAGCCGAGCCAACTTAATACGCTCTTCCTGGGACTGTGGTTACCCATGTCCGATTCTGGCCGCTTACAGACGTTTGTAACGGCTCAGTATACGCCCGTGTTGCTCTGATGATAAGGGTCGGGTTTGTTAGACGTTCTTAGCTTGGCGGCATTGCTTCCAGCGCCCGCGCTGCAGCCAGATATACCAACGTTAGCCGATATTCAGATAATTGCGGGCGCCCGGCCAACGGTTGAGTCAGCATACATTGGTCCCTGATGTCTATACCGCATGCCGCCACTGCAAACCAAACGGCAGCAATGGCGGGGCAAACAGGAAATGCAGGACACGGCGCCTGCTGTGCCCAGTGGCCTTGGACGACGCGTGCAGCAGCAAAGGGCGCATCACCAGCGCCGCGCCGCGGGCGGCCGGGCAGGCGGCTTCGCCGTGGGCTGCACGCAGCGCGGCAATGCCGGCCTGGTGGATCCGGCCGTACCTGTGGGAGCCTGGCACGACCTTGAGCGGGCCGTCTTCCAAAGCGCAGGCGTCGATATGAAGGCGCACGGCAACCAGGCTTTCCAGCACGTCCACCGGCGCCTGCACGAAAATATTCCCTTCTTTTTCAGACCAGCCGGTCAGCGCGGGATGATCCGACCTGGCCAGTACCGGGATGCTTAAATCCTGGTGCAGCGGTACCAGCCAGTTCCGGTCGAGCGACTTTTCAAACAGCGTGCATTGCACGGCGACGAAGCCGCGCGGCAATAGGCTGGCAAGCGAAGGATGGTTTCTCAGTGACCGCGCCAGAGTTTGGCACCACCCGGCATCGAGCAAGAACCGGCTGCCCGCCATGGATGGGGCGATTGCCGGCAGATGGGCGTCGAGCGTCCGGCATTCGCTATCGTCGAAGAGGGGCGCGGTGACGGCATAGCCGTCTGTTTCAAACTTCGGGGCGGCCATCGGACAGCGGTGGATACTCGACACGGAAACTGTAGCCATGCTTTTCAAATCCCAGCGATTCGTAAAACGCGTGGGCGCGGTCACGCTTGAGGTGGGCGGAGAGCGCGGCCTTGTAGCATCCCTTTTCCCTGCAGACTTGCAGCGCATGCCGCATCATTTTCTTGCCGACCCCTTGCCCCTGGCAATGCGGATCGATGGCCACGTCTTCGATCACGCCGGACGGGGCGCCCAGGTGGGCCAGGTTATCCATGACCAGCAGGGTAAATGTGCCGACGATGCGTCCGTCGATGAGGGCGACATAGGCCTTGTAGTCGGGGTAGGCGGCGAAGCGTTGCCAGATGCGTTGCGCGTCCGGCAGCGGCAAAACCTTGCCGTCGTCGAGTTCCGGCTGCGCATACAGCCGCAAAATGGCGGGAAGATCCGCTTCCACTGCTTCACGGCACAAGAACTGACCGCTCATGCATGCCCCCGGAATTGTTGTTAAAAATTTAAATGTAGCATATCCGTTCGCAGGGGCAAAAAAATGCCCGCATCAAGGTGCGGGCAAATCCAATGTTCCGGGAACGTTTGGAGGAGACACGTTCAATATAGGAACGCTCGTGGTGCATTGCAATACCGTAGAACTACGATATCTTTATTGCGAAGCAGCTTGAGCGGTTAATGAGGAGAAGCAGGTGGCAGCGGCGACAGCGCGGACGCCAGCGCGGCGGCCAGCTGGTCCGGCTCCAGTGGATGGGCCAGCAAGACTGGTGCAGGGAAGCGCGAGGCCAGGGTGGGCGGCAGCGCATCGCTGTCGGCCGCGCGGATTGCCACCAGCGGCAGCGCCGGCCAGTGGCGTTCGGCGGCGGCCAGCAGCGCGTCGGCGCGGCTGGCGTGGCCGGTGCGGTCGTCCAGGTCGCACAGCAGCAAATCAAACGGCTGGCCGGCGCAGGCGTCGACCTGGTCCGGCGTGGCGGCGCTGGTGACGTCATAGCCGAGGTGGCCGGCGATGCTGGCCGTGACGCCGCAATTGTCGGGCATGGCGTCGAGCAGCAGCAGGCGCGCGCCGGCGGCGGCGCCGGCGTGCTGCTGGGCGCCTGCGCTGGCGTGGCTGCCCGGCATTACGCCGCGCTGGTGCGGCGCCAGCCATGATTCCAGCGACGGCATCAGCTCGTCCGGTTCCAGGGACTTCGGTAAGTGGCCGTCAAAGCCGGCCGCGCGCAGGGCGGCGCCGTCATCGGTGACGGGCAGCGCGCTGGCGGCCAGCACGGGAATGGCGCGGGTGGCGGGATCGCCTTTCAGTATGCGCACCACGCCATAACCGTCCAGACGCGGCAAGTGCAGGTCGCACACGATCAGGTCGGGCAGCGCGTCGCGCGCCAGTTCCACGCCGGCCACGCCGTCATGCGCGCACAGCGGCTGGTGGCCGAACGCGGTCAGCAGATAGGCCAGCAAATCCATGTTCGGCTGGTTGTCTTCAATGATCAGTACCCGCGCCATGGCTGCCTCCGCGTCCTACTTGTTCTTCAGCGCCAGCGTGAAGGTGCTGCCGTGGCCGAAATCGCTGCTGAAAAATAGCGATCCGCCCAGCAGGTTGGCCAGGTTCTGGCACAGGTACAGGCCCAGGCCCGCGCCTTCCGCATGGCGGGTCGAGGTCGAGTCGAGTTGGGAAAACGCCTGGAACAGCTTGGCCTGGTCTTCTTCGCGAATGCCGGCGCCGCTGTCGGCCACGGCGAATTCCGTCACCATGCCGCTGCCGTCGGCCCGCTGCGACAGGCTGACGCGCACCTTGCCTTTTTCCGTAAACTTGATGGCGTTGTTGGCCAGGTTGATCAGGATCTGCGTCAGCGCGCGCCGGTCGGTATGCAGCACGATCGGCTGCGGCGCCACGTCCACTTCCAGCGCCAGCCCTTTTTGCTGCGCCAGCGGGCGCAGCGTGTCGGCCACTTGCGCGATCAAGTCCTGGCACTGCACGTCTTCCATCGACAGCGTGACCTTGCCGGCTTCGATTTTCGCCACGTCGAGGATGTCGTTGATCAGCGATAGCAGATGGCGCGCGCTGTTGCGGATGGTGTTGAGCTGCTTGTCCTGTTCCACCGTGAGCGGGCCGGGCAGCTTCATCAACAGGGCGCCGGTGAAGCCGATGATGGCGTTCAGCGGCGTGCGCAATTCGTGCGACATGTTGGCGATGAATGCCGACTTCATGCGCGACGCTTCGGCCAGTTCCAGGTTTTTCAGCGCGATTTCGCGGTTGATGGTTTCCAGTTCGCCGGCATGGTGCGCCAGCCGCATGTTCAGCTCGATCACCTGGCGTTCGCGCGCCTGCAATTCACTGTTGACCTGCACTGCCTGTTCATAGGTGGAAATCAGCAGATCGAGAATTTGCTGGCGCTCGGCATTGATGAAGTGCTTCTGGTCGCCCAGGTACAGGGCGATGCCCACTTCCATGTTCTGGTTGCGGCGCAGCTTCTGGTTGACCAGCATCTGGCCGATACGGTTGAGCAGGTAATCTTCCGCATACGGCTTGCGGATGAAATTGTCGGCGCCGCATTCGATGCCGCGGATGATGTCTTTCGGGTCGGTCAGCGACGTCACCAGGATGACCGGCACGTCGCGCAGCGCATCGTCGGCCTTGATGGCCCGGCACAGTTCATAGCCATCCATTTCCGGCATCACGATGTCCGACAACACCAGGTGCGGCTTGCGCTCGCGGATGGCTTCCAGCGCCAGGCGCCCGTTGGCTGCCACCCGCGCCTTGTAGCGCACCGACTGGATCAGCCGGCGCAACCGCTCAGCCTGCGTCGGGCTGTCCTCGACGATCAGGATTTCAATTTCCCCAGGTTCGATTTCGTAACTCGAATCCACTGACAGCCTCCAATTAGTTTTCACGAAACTATATCGGATTTGCTTAAATCGCAGGAAACTTTTGGTCAGCGGCGGGTGCCGCCGCGGTGCTTCATTCCCCCTGGAAGCCGCCGCTCCGATACGTCAGCACCAGCGTGTCCCGATGGCCATGTTCTTCCACCGGCTGGATCGGCGTGGATTCATGGATGACCGTGGCGTCGTCCAGCAGCAGCATGGTCCAGGGCTCGGTCATGGTGAAGCGCTTGCCGTTCGGGCCGCCGGCTTCAAAGATGCGGGTTTCGCCGCCCTTGATGCCGTGGCGGCCGACCAGCAACACCGCCACGTAGTCGACACCGTCGCGGTGCGCGCCTTCCGGCGTCGGGCGGCCGATGCCGTCGGTGGTGTCGATGCGGAACTGGTGCGCTTCGATATACCACGGCTGCTTGCCGCGCACGCCGGAACAGATGCCTGCCACCGATGACAGCAGGCCGCGCCACGCCGGGTCGGCCGCGGTTTCCGGCAATACCGGTTCGAACAGGCGGTGCATGCCGCCGTGCAGCGCGTTGTATTCCAGCGGTTGCCAGTGCGCGCGGTGCGGGCTTTGCGCCAGGCTGGCGCCCTCCTGGACGAAACACGAATGGCGGCGGCGGCGGTAGCGGCCGCCATCCTTCAGGTAATTGTCGAGTTCCAGGTGGTCCCAGCTCGGGGCCAGCGCCTGCAGGCCGGCCAGCGTGGTGCCGGCCATGGCGGCCACGTCTTGCGGATGCAGCAGGGCATAGCCTTCGCTGCGCAGTGCCGCGGTGACGCTCTGGGGATGGGTGTAGATCGGGGCGTAAGTCGTCATGATGGTGGGGCGATGATGGATCCCCTTATTCTACGACGGCTGCCGCCCCCTTGCCGAGATGGCTGCGCTTATAGCCGGGCTATGGCTGGATCACGCGCGTTCCGAAAAGACGATATCGAACGGCCGCTCCTTGGCCAGTCCCAACTGCGTTTCCCTGGCTTCGAGCGCGAAATTCAGTTCAAAGATGGTGCGGGCGTCGCCATCGACTTGCATGACCAGTTGCCCGGATTGGCCTGGCTGGGCCAACTGCCCCAACTCGCTCAACTGCGCCAGGTGGCTGAGGGTGGCCTGCGACATATCCTGGTCGCGCCGTACGAGGTGCTGGTGCTCCTCCAGCACCTGCCGCGCCGCTTCCACGTGCAGGGCGACAATGCCGGGGGCGGCGCCGAAACGGGCCAGTGCTTGTTCGTCATCGTCAGGATAGTCAGGGTAAACAGGCGTGCTCATGATGAACTCCAGGCTGTTGAATTATTTCATGATAGCCTGAAAATTCCGGTTTGAATCACCTATCCGCCACCACTTTTTTGATCACGCACTGTTCATCAAATTGTCGCGCAGCGCATTCAATTGTTCCTTCATGCCGACCACCTGCTCCAAGGTGCAATGGGTAGCGCTGATGATGGCTTCCGGCAATTTGGCGGCTTCATGGCGCAGCGCGTCGCCGTGGGCGGTCAGTGCAATGATGACCTGGCGCTCATCGTTCGGGCAGCGCGTGCGGGTGATCAGGTCGGCCTGTTCCATGCGCTTCAACAGCGGCGTCAGGGTGGCGGAATCGAGGAACAGGCGTTCGCCGACTTCCGACACGGTTTGTTCATTCTTTTCCCACAGCACCATCATGACCAGGTATTGTGAATACGTCAGGTTCAGGCGGCGCAGCAGTTTGCGGTACAGCTTGTTCATGGCCAGCGACGTCGAGTACAGCGCAAAGCACAGTTGCGCATCGAGGCGGGGCACCTGGCCCAGGGCGGGCGCGGCAAGCTGATTTGACGGGGTCGGTTCCATGCACGCAGTATAGGTAGCGCGCTATTAAATTGCAAGCTCGAGGCAGAAATCGCTTGCCAGCCTTTGCCAATTTGTCTATCGTTCAAACAGATCTGTCTCGACGCAAGACAACATTGGGATGCCAGGAAAATGAAATGGACGCCTGAATTGCGGGGTGAAGCACCGCCCCTGATGCTCGTTGAACTCGATCCACAATCCGTCATCGACGGCGAACGCATCGATGACACCTATCTCGCGCAGGATGTCGTGTCCTGCGGCGCCATGCGGGAATTCTGCCCGGCTTGCCGCAAGGGGCAGCTGCAACTGGTGCTGCGCCAGGATAACGTCCGCGTGGCCCATCTGTTCTGTTACCACTGCACGCGCTGCTTCGGCGCCTTGCTGGAAGATGGCACACCGGCCCTCTGTGAATGACGGGCTGTCGTCCCATGACAGGCAGATGCTTGCTGTATCATGCTGTCTGGTAACTAACGGGACTTCGATGAATGGCCATGAATGATCATGATAAGGCGATTGTACTGATCGCGGATGCCGTGCCGGACAACCTGCTGTGGCTGAGCAGCTTGCTGCATGAGCACTACGATGTCAAACTGGCCGGCGACGGCGCCGCCGTGCTGCGCCTGGCGCAGGAAGTCCCCCGTCCCGACCTGTTCGTGCTCGATGCCGCGCTGCCCGGCGTCGATGGCCTGGAAGTGTGCCGCCAGCTCAAGCGCAACCCCGACACCGCCGCCATCCCCGTCCTGCTGGTGATACCGGCCAACCATCCCGACGATGAACAGCACAGCTTTGCCGCCGGCGCGGCCGACGTGCTGGCCACGCCGCTGTTGCCGGAAACCGTGCTGGCACGCGTGGCCAACCACCTGCAGCTGCGCCGTTCGGCGGAATTGCTGCGCCACCAGCGCCTGCACCTGGAAGAACTGGTGACGGAAACCACCCAGGAATTGACGCAGATGATCGACGCCGTGGTGTGGGCCATGGCTTCGCTGGCGGAAACCCGCGACTATGAAACCGCCAACCACTTGCGCCGCATCCAGCATTACATCACCGTGCTGGCGCGCCAGCTGCAGGGGCATCCACGCTTTACCCATGAACTGTCGAACCGCAATATCGGCTTCCTGTACCAGGCGGCCCCATTGCATGACATCGGCAAGGTCAGCATTCCCGACGCCATCCTGCTGAAACCCGGCCCGCTGACGGAGGAAGAATTCGCGCAAATGAAATTGCACACGGTGTATGGCCGCAACGCCATTGCCGACGTCGAACAGCGCCTGGGCTTTTCCAACAACTTCCTGCGCTTTGCGCGGGAAATCGCGTATTCGCACCAGGAAAAATACGACGGTTCCGGCTATCCGCAAGGGCTGGCCGGCGACGCAATCCCGGTCTCGGCGCGCCTGATGGCGGTGGCCGACGTGTATGACGCGCTGATTTCCAAGCGGGTCTACAAGCCGGCCTTCACCCACGAGACTGCCATCGAGCTGATCCGCCAGGGCAGCGGCGAACATTTCGACCCCGACGTGGTCGACGCCATGCTGATGGTGGAAGAACAATTCATGGCCATTGCCGTGGAATTCCAGGATCCGGCCTGACACGACGCTGACACGCGACAATAGTTACTGGCAGTGTTGTAGTCACGGTAGTTGACATATATCAACCGATCTTCCCTATGCTATAGTCAGCGCATCAGGCGGTATGATGCCGCTTCGCAATCGAGGAGCTCTCGGCATGCGGATACACGGGTACCTGGCGTTCCTTCTCGGACTCTGCGTCACTGTGTGGGTCTGCCTGTTCGTGGCCGGCGCCCAGCAGCAACTCGTGCGGGCGAATTTCCAGCGCGATGCCGACAAGATCGCGCGCGACACCTCGGTGCGCCTGCAAACGTATTTCGACATGTTGCTCAGCATTAAAGGTTTGTACGCTGTCAACAATGAAGTCAGCCGCGTCCAGTTTGCCCGCTATGTGCATGAATTGCGCCTGACCGAACGCTATCCGGGTTTCCAGGCGATCCAGTTCGTGCGCATGGTGCCGGCGCCCGACCTGGCGCGCTATGCCGCTTCCGTCAAGCAGGATACCAGCCTGGTCGCGGGCGGTTATCCGCACTTCAACATCCATCCGGCCGCCGCGCGCGACGTACATTACATCATCGAATACAACGAACCGATGGCGGGCAATGAAAACGCGTTCGGCCTCGACCTCGGCGCGCTGGCGCCGCACCGGCGCGCGCTGGAAATGGGGCGTGACGTCAACCGCATCGTCGCCACCGAGCGCATCACGCTGGTGCAGGATACCAGCGGCCAGCCCGGCTTCGTGGCGCGCGCGCCGATCTACCGCCCCGGCGCGCCGGTCGATACCGTGGAAGAGCGCCGCGCCGCGCTGGTCGGCTTTGTCGCCATCGTGTTCCGCGTCCATAACCTGATGCGCGAAGTGGTCGATACGCCGCTGCTGGCGCATATGACGATCCGCATCAACGACGCCGGTTACCAGCAAGACCGCGCGGCGGCGCCGCCGTCCATCGACAACCTGATGTTCGACAGCGCCGGCAAGGTCGGCAGCGCACCGCGGCCGGACGTGTTGCCCGGGCTGGCGTCCGACATCGGCCTGGACGTCGGCGAGCGGCGCTGGGTCATGCATTTCGAAGGCCACGCGGGGGCGCGTTATCCGGATGGCACCATGTACGTGGCGTGGATCGGCGCGGCCGGCACGCTGATCAGCGCGCTGATCGCGCTGTTGCTGGTGACGGCGCTGAAACGGCGTGCGCTGGCCGAACAGCTGCAGCGCGACATCAAGGTGCGTGAACAGGCCGAGGCGGCGTTGGTGGAAACCCAGCGCGGGCTCGAACGCAGCCTCGATGAAGTGGCGGCGCAAAAAGCCAGCGCGGAACTGGCGCACCGCGACCTGACCCTGGTGCTGGCCACCTTGAAACAGGCGCAGAACAACTTGATCACGTCGGAAAAAATGGCGTCGCTGGGCGCGCTGGTGGCCGGCATCGCGCATGAATTGAATACGCCGATCGGCAACAGTTTGTTGACCGCCTCGGCGCTGGACGACATGGTGGCCGCCTTCGAACGCAAGCTGGCCGAGGGCGGCGGCATCAAGCGTTCCGCGCTGGACGCCCACCTGCACGATACGCGCCATGCCTGCGCCATCCTGGCCGGCTCGTTGAACCGCGCGGCCGAACTGATCACGTCCTTCAAGCAGGTCGCGGTCGACCAGACCAGCGGCCACCGGCGCCATTTCAACCTGGGCGGCGTGGTGCGCGACACGGTGGCGACGTATGCGGCCCAGCTGCGGCGCGCCAATTGCGAAACCACCATCGACGTGCCCGACACGCTGGAATTCGATTCGTATCCGGGCAGTGTCAGCCAGGTGCTGTCCAACCTGATCAGCAATGCGCTGCTGCATGCCTTCGATGGCCGCCATGGCGGCAAGCTGCACATCCGCGCGCATGAACTGGAACCCGAGCCCGGGCAGGCGCGCGAGCACTTCGAGCGCCAGGTCTTGCTGGAATTCGCCGATGACGGCGTCGGCATGGCGCCGCGCACGCTGCACCAGATCTTCGATCCCTTCTTCACCACCAAGATGGGGCAGGGCGGCTCGGGACTGGGCATGAACATCGTCTACAACATCGTCACCGGCGTGTTGCGCGGTTCGATCTCGATCCAGTCCGAGCCGGAGCATGGCACCACGGTTTCCATCGTGATGCCAATGGTGGCGCCGCTGCGCGCGGCGGAGCAGGAAGAGGAAGCGCCGGCTCAGTTGCCGTAGCGTGCGCGCAGCACATCCTTCATCGCGACATTCAATTCCCACGCATTGGACACCGGCTGTTGCGTGTACGGCAGGGTGGGCGTGTATGGCGCCGGGCCGAATTCCGGTGTGATCGTCAACCGCGCGGCGCCGGCCGCGCGGCGCAGCGCCACCACCTGGTCCCACCAGTTCAGGTGCGCGGCCAGCGCGTCGGCGTGTTCCGGCGCGCGGAAGTCCGCCACCTGCGGGCCTTGCTGGTGACCCACGCGGGCATGGATGTGGCGTACGTGCGGCAGGGTGGCGGCCAGCGTGCCGGGCTGGTCTTCCAGCAGCGATTCGCAGGCGCAGCACCAGTGCGACAAATCCGCCGTCAGCTGCAATTGCGGCAAGTCGCGCAGGTAGGGCAACAGCAGCATCGGGTGGCCGGAAAAGCGGCTGCGGTGGATTTCATGCATGATCGGCACGCCATATTCGGCGCCGATGCGCGAGGCCAGGTCCAGCAATTCCAGGTTTTGTTCGCGCGTGTACCAATCCTTGCCGGTATGGGAATTGACCAGCACCGGCTGCGCTTCGCAAGCATTGCGCAGCAGGCGCTCCAGCGCCGCCTTGTGTTCGTCGAATTGTGGGTGGAACACGGTTTCCCATTGCGCCGCCACCAGCAGCAGGCCGGCGTCGGCCATGCGTGCGGCCCAGTCGGCGCGCACCGCGGCGTCCTGCGGCACCGACATTTCAATGCCGTCGAATCCTGCCGCCTTGACCTTGTCGATGAAGACCGCGGCCGGCAACTCGTTGCTGCCCCACTGCGGGGCGAAGATGTTGATGTCCATGCTGGCGGTGTCCCTCAAATAAAGCCGCGCACCGGGAACGATGCGTCGCGCTGGATCCAGTTCTGCGGCGAGTACACGGTGCGGCCATCGGTCACGTGCAGCGTATAGGCATGGCGCGACACCGGCGAGCGGTTCGGCGCGCTGTAGTGCGGCAGCAGCCCGTGGAAGCAGACCAGGCTGCCGGCCTTGCATTCGAGCGGCACGGCGGTCGAATCGTCGGGCCATGGGGTGGCGTCCAGCTTTTCCATGCGGATCTCGTTGCCGTTGCGCAGGAAGCGCTCGCGCAGCGGCGTGCGGTGGCCGCCCGGTTCCGCCCACAGGCACCCGTTTTCCAGGGTGGCGTCTTCCAGCGCGAACCAGAACGTGGTCACGCTGATCGGGGTGGTCTCGAAATACGTGGCGTCCTGGTGCCAGCGCACTTCGCCGCCGATGCCGGGCTGCTTGAAGATATACATCGATTGCCAGACCTGCGGCTGTTCCAGGCCCACGTCGCGCGCCACGGCCGCCAGGCGGGGATCGGTGGAAAACGCGCGGAACACCGGGTCGAGGTCGTGCATCGCATGGCCGATCTTGTTGATCGACAGCGACTTGTCCTGTTTCAGCCGGCCGTCGGCGTCGAATGCTTCCTCTTCGAAGAAACAGCGGATGGTGTTATCGGAACGCAGGAAATAATCGTCGGCCGCCTGGTTTTTCGTGGAAAACACGCCTTGCGCCACCGATGGATCGAAATCGTTGACAATCTGCGCGGCGCGTTCGCGCAGCCGCGCAATCTCGTCCAGGCTCTTGAAACCGGGGATGACGACGTAGCCGTCGCGCTGGAATTGCTGTTGTTGTTCAGTGGTCAGCATGGCAGTACTCATGGGGTGGGATACGGTGCGGCCATTGTAGGCGCGGGCCTTCAGCGCGACTACCGCCAAACGGTTGACAGATTGTCGCTGAACTGTTGACAATCGCTGCATGGACCAATTGAAAGCCATGGAAATCTTTGCCGAAGTCGCGCGCCTGCGCAGCTTCAGCGCGGCGGCGCGCAAGCTGGGGCTGACGCGCGCCATGGTCAGCAAGCAGGTCTTGCTGCTGGAAGAACACTTGCAGGCGCGCCTGCTGCACCGCTCCACGCGCGAAGTCAGCCTGACCGACGTTGGCCAGGCGTACCTGGACCCGTGCATGGCGGCCGTGGCGCAGGCGCGCGAGGCGGCCAGCGTGGTGTCGCGCGTGGTGGCCCATGCGGGCAGGGGGCTGGCCGGGCCGCTGCGCATCCAGGCGCCGTCGAGCTTCGGCAGCCTGTGGCTGGCCGACGCCGTGGCGCGCTTTGCCGCGCCGCACCCGCAACTGACGCCGTCGCTGGTGGTCGACGATGCGCTGCTGGACCCGATCGCCCATGGCTTCGACTTGACGATCCGCGTCGGCGGCATCCCCGACAGCAGCGCGTTGTCGCTGCGGCCGCTGGCGCCCTGCCACGGCGTGCTGTGCGCCAGTCCCGCCTATCTCGCCAGGATGGGCCGGCCGCTGGATCCGGAAGACTTGCACCGCCACCGCTGCCTGCATTTCAGCCACCTGACCGATGGCGCCACCTGGCGCTTCCAGCGCGGCAGGGAACAGCGCGCGGTGCGCATTGAGGCGGCCTTCACCGCCAACAATGGCCTGGTATTGCACCAGGCCGCGCTGCAGGGGCTGGGGATCGTCTACAGCACCACGTTCCTGGCCTGGCAGGCGCTGCTCGACGGTTCGCTGGTGCGCGTGCTCGAGGACTGGCAATTGCCGCTCAACCACCTCAGCGCCTTGTATCCGGCCAGCCGCCAGCCAAGCCCGAAGGTGCGGGCGCTGATTGATTTCCTGGTCGAGCAATACCAGCCGGCGCCGCCGTGGGACCGGGCGCTGGCCGGGGCCTGAGCTGTAGCGTGGATCAGCGCAGCGTCAGCCGCGTTGCCATCACCCGGTCACGGCCGCCAGGCGCCATCGCGGTACACCGCGTGGTCGCCCAGGTACACCGCTTCGGTCACGGCAAACACGTCGACGTGGTAGCGCGCATCCTTGCGCTTGAATTGCGGCTTCTGGTACTGGCCGTGCTTGGCGCCCAGCGACAGGTGGATGCCGCACATGCGTTCATAGGTGCCGATGTCGTCGACCATGCACTCGCGCGAGAAGGCCCGGTTCATGCCGAAGCCCAGTTCGCGCAGCCATACCTCGCCTTCGTGTTCGCGGATGATGGCCAGCATGTTGTCGAATTCCGGCGTGGAACCGATGGCGCCGGTCACGCGGCCTTGTTCCACCACCATGGTGATCGGCTGTGCCGGCCGGTTGACGAGGAAGCGCGTATCGCCGAACACGAATACGCGCACGGCGCCATTGACGGCTTCCAGGTCTTGCGCCTCGGTGAACACTTCGCCGATCGGGAACTGGCCGCCGATGTTGTTCATGCCGGTATAGTCGCCGATGTT
Organism: uncultured Pseudoduganella sp.; assembly: GCA_966211685.1. Lineage (GTDB taxonomy): Bacteria > Pseudomonadota > Gammaproteobacteria > Burkholderiales > Burkholderiaceae_D > Rugamonas. Next base: position 9,394 of record CBIHOX010000048.1, on the reverse strand, counting down.
GACCTTGGCGCTTTCCAGCGGGCTGTCGAAGCGCAGCACGGCGCCCTGGCCGCTGTCGACCACGGCATATGGCGCGGCATTGATGCGCTCCTGCAGCGCGCGGCCCACGCCGCGGTAATACGCTGGGTCGTACGCCAGCGAGGCGATGTAATGCAGGCCCTGTTCGCCCGGCATGCGCGACAGGTGGATATGCTCAATGACTTTCAGGCCGCGCTTGAACAATTCGATGCGTAGCCGGTACGCCTCCAGCCGGAAACTCGTCGATTGCACCAGCACCACCAGGTCGCGCGGCGCCAGGGCGGCAAAGGCGGCCAGCACGTCGTCCGGCGCCACCGTGTCGAAATCCATGAAGCGGCCGTCCGGCAGTGCGCGCCGGTACGCGGTTTCCAGCGTGCGGCTCAAGTCGGTGCGGCGGTCGTAGACCACCAGCGCCTGGTGTCCCGGCCCGTGTTCCAGCGCCAGCGTCACCGTATCGGCCACGTTGCGCGCCGCGGCTTCCTGGATAGGGGCGGAAATGCAAGATTGATAACTATTACCGTCAGTCATGTTGCGTTTTTCAAGAAGAATGTGGCCATTATAAAGGCCGCTGTCGCATCCTCTGGCGGACTCGGGCGTTTATTCTTGAATGGTGCAGGGCCCCGCTGTAGAATCGGTGCGATATAGCCGAACGGAAACTTTTCCAGTACAGATTCGGCGCCAGACACGACAGCGCGGAGGGAGTGATGACAGTACAGAAGGGGCAGGATTTGCCACTGGAGCGGCCCGATGAACCGGATGGCCGTGCCGCCCTGTTCGTGCCGACGGCCAGCATCAAGGAAGACATCCTGAATACGGTGCGCAAGGGTGCGGCGATCGTCGGCTTTGGCAACCATGACCGGACACTGACGATTTATTACGAAAGCAACCGTTTTTCCGAACCGACCCTGGTCAAGTGGGAGCACAAGGCGCGCAAGGCGTTCGAGCGCCTGTTCGACAATTTGCCGACCACGTCGAAAATGACCACGAAAATGGATAATTTCGAACAGGTCGGCTACATCAGCAACAAGGGCATTACCATCCGCCGCATGGAAAAGTTGCGCGGCTGGCTGGAACAGTCCGATGCGCTCGATACCGCGCCGGAGTCGGACGTCATCGAATGGGCGCCGCCGCCGCCGCCCAAGAAAATCGTCGCTGACGATTGACAAAACGCCCCGCACCGCGGGGCGTTATTGTTTCTGCCATGATGGCGGTCATTTTGGTGGGTTGAGCCCGTTCAACCGCTCCCGTTCACCCCTCCTATTCCGCAATTCGTCCTGATTCCACCCCGATTCCGCCCGGATTCCGCCCCGGCGGCGATAGTCATCGGTTATGATGGAAAGTGCAACACGTGCCTGGTTCCGACAGGCGCGTGGCTGGCAAGACTTGAACGAGCGCATACATGGCATACAGATGGGAGACTTCCGACAGCGTGTGGCTGGAGGATGAACGCAACCGACAATTCGAACTGGCGCAGGGCCGGGGCATCAGCCGTATCGACTGGCAAGCCCATGCCCGCGGCCGCCTGCCCGACGTGGCGCAACTGCTGGGCGCTTCCACGCCCACGTGCGGCCATGGCGACATTTATCCGGAAGGCTTCGTATATTGCCCGGAATGCGGCGCGCCGCTGGCCATGCAGGGCGGCGACCGCCTGCCGCCGTGGTGGGGACCGTCGACGGCGCCCCTGCCGTCCGACGCCCATCCGTTGCCGAAATACCTGCCGCTGGGCTTGCCGCTGACGGCCCAGCCGCTGGCCGCCACCCTGGAAACCCGCAAGCCGGAGCCGGAAATCGGGTCCCCCGACAATAAAATGCCGGCGCCGCCCAATGCGGTCTGCGTGTTTGCCGCCGGCCATTTCGGCTATGCGGTGCAGCGCCTGCTGGCGCTGGCATACACCCGCAACGTGCTGCAATACTGGGACCCGCTGGCGCGCCGCTGGCACTTGCTGGCGGCAGAAGGGCAGGCGGCGGACTTGACGTTCACCGCGTCCGCTTACGCGTGGCTGCCGGCCGCCAACGGCGGGCGCGGCGACATGGGCATCGTGCCGGGCGCGCACGGCCTGGCGCGCCTGATCGTCAATCCCGTCAATGAAAGTTACCGCACCGAGACGGTGCTGTCGGCCCAGCTGGCCAGCGCGCCCGGCATGGCGTCCGGCCGCATCGCCTGCCTGCTGGCGACACCGGCCGGCGTGCGGCTGTGGTCGGCCAATGCCGACGGCGCCGATGGGGAAACCCTGGAAATTGCGGCAGCCGCTTCCGGCTTCCAGCCGGGCCTGGCAGCCGGCGGCGCCGCTGCGGGCATCCACGGCGCTGGCAGCAACGGCGTTGCCGCCAGCGGGGCGGTTCCGGCCGGCCCGGCATATGCCGGCGATATTCCCGATCCGGACGATGAAGCCGGTTCGGCCGGCGCGGTCCACGGCACGGCAGCCGCCGCGCCGGTGGCGATCCCCGCCGGCGGCTGGTCGCGTCCGGTGAGTTATGACGGCAAGCTGGTCTGGCTGCACGAACTGGGCGAAATCTGGTGGCGCCCGGGCAGTGCGCCGCAATGGCTGCCGTGGCCGGCCGGCTGGACCCCGCGCCTGCAGTTCGGCGGCCCGGTGCGCAGCCGCGACGGCCGCCTGTGGCTGATCGGCCATGACGGACAGCGCTATTCCTACCGCGAACTGGGCGCGGCGCGCGCGCAAATCGAGCCGCTGGATGGCGCGCGCCTGGGCTTTTGCACCTTGCTGTTCCGCCGCGGCCACCAGGTCAAGGATGAACCGTGGGCGGTGGAAAACGTGGAAGACCAGGGCGGCGCCAACGAACTGGTGTTGCCGCTGCTGGAAAACGCCAGTTCCACGCGCGAACAGCCGACCGGCCTGGTGTTGCGGGTCGAAGCGTATTCCGGCAAGGCCGAAGCCGCGCTCGACGACGCCGTGCTGCAGCGCGTGCTGATCGAATGGGTAGGCCAGCGCAATGTCATCCTGGACGAAGCCGTGCGCCTGAAGCAGCCGGCCGATTGCCAGCCTTTTGTCTACGATAACTGCCTGTGGCTGCATCACCCGTCCTGGAACGATGTGCGCGGCTGGCGGCTGGAGCCCCAATCATGATCCATCGCAACCGGCCCACGTCCGCTACCGTTGCCATTGCCGGCGCGCGGCCCGCCACGCGCAAGCCGGCGCCGCGCGCGCGCCGCGCGCTGCTGGCGGCGCTGCTGGCCGCATCCTGCATTCCCGCCGCCCAGGCCGCGTCGCACGTGTTCCTGGTCCAGAATTCCGGCTGGATGGAAGCGTTTTATACCGACCCGGCCTCGCAATACAAGCCGCTGGTGACCGAAGTCGTGCTGGCCGCCGTGCAGCCGGGCGATGCGCTGGTGCTGGCCTCGTTCAACCAGTCGCAGCCCGGTGCGCCGTCGCCCAAAGCACTGCTGGCCACCAAGGTGGACAAGGCGCCGCCGCGCGCCGCCGTGCACGAAGCGCTGGCCCCGCTGGCGGTGGCGAAAAAGCCGGGCAGCACGGCCCTGGCCGATACCGATCTCGGCGAAGCCGTCAGCAGCGCCATCGGCACCGCGCTGGGCAACAAGCCGGGCCTGGTCTGGCTGTTCACCAACAACAAGAACAGCCCGAACAACGACCAGGCCACGTCCAAGCGCAACCGCGAATTCTATGCATTGATCCACCATGGCGCGGCCATCAGGAAAGCGCTGGCCTTCCCGCTGCACATGCCGGTCAAGGGCCGCTATGGCGCCAACGGCTTGATGATTTACGTGTTCGCGATCGGCGACGAAGGCGCGCGCGACCTCGATGCGCTGTTGCACTCGGGCCGCTTGCAGCAAGTGGTGACGGAAACCCCGGCGCGGCTCAAGCCGCTGGACCAGGATACCGTCCGGCTGACTCCGGTAAAAGTCGAAAACGTGCCCGGCGTCGCGTTTTCCACGCAAGCCAACGGCGTGCTGCGCGCCGATATCGACGCCGGCGCGCAGGGCGCCACCCGGCAGGCCGCCCATGGCCCTGGCGGACAGCCCGGCAACGCCGCGCGCATCGGCTGGCGCCTGGAAAACACCGTTTATCCCTATACCATCACCAGCGCCCGGCTGCAGGCGCGCTCGCTGCTGGCCGGCGCGCAAACGCCGATCCTGCTGGGCGCGGACGCGGTTGCCGGCCTGGCGCCCGGCAAGCCGCAACCGCTGTCGTCGGCCATGCAACTACCGGTCGCGCACCTGCCCGGCAAATGGTCGCTGGACGCCGTGAAGGCGGCTGGTTCGGCGGCCGTGCTGCCGGGCGCGATCGAAGTCACCCTGGCGGAACAAAAACTGGAATTGTCGCAGGCGTTCCGCCAGCGCATGGCCAGCCTGTTCCCGGGCGACCCGCTGCCGGATATCTTTACGCCGCCGGAACAGGTGCAGGGTTCGCGCGCCGTGCTGCCGCTGGAAGTGCGCATCCGCTATGGCGTCGGGCCGCTGGTGGGCCTGCTGGGCGGCGCGGCCGCCTTGCTGGCCGGCGCGGTGGCGCTGGCGATGGCGGCCACGCGCACGCGCAAGGTGTGGGTCACGGTGGAAGGCGAGCCGCGCGTGGTGCACGCCAAGCCCGGCACGGTGCAGCCGCTGCACGACCGGGCCGGCAACAAGGTGGCGGATTTGAAAACCTCGATGTTCGGCGCCACATTGACGGACTTGCGCCAGGGCGCCCAGGTACGCTTAGGTAAATGACAGGACAACAATGAAGGAACATAACGACATGCAGCGTGACATCCAGCTGGCGCAAGCCAACACCGACCCGGGTTTCAAGATTCCAGGCGGCGACCAGAAGCCCGGCAACCCTCCGGCCAGCGCGCCGGCCGGCGGCCCCACGCTGTCGGACACGCCGCCGTCCGCGCAAGCCGGCACGCCGATGGAAGTGTCGCCGGTGCAGGGCGCGCCCGCCACCGATACCTCCACGCGCGACGTGGCGGTGGGCGGCGCGATCTTCCTGGTGTTGCTGATCGTCTTCTTCTTTGCCCGCAACGCCTATGCCAACCACCTGGTGCGCCGCCGCGTGGCGCCGTCGTCGGCCGATACCGCCGGCTGGCTGATGTTCTTCGGGCTGGCGTTCCTGTCCGGCGCACTGGTGCTGGCGATTATCAATTCCAGCAAATTCCTCAGCCTGGCCGTGACCGGCACGCTGCTGCTGGCCGGCGTCGGCGCGCTGGCCGGCGCGTTCTTCACCGGCCGCCGCTGATCAAGGAGAGCGACGATGGCTGATTTCCCGAATACCGGCGCCGATAAAAAAGCCGAACTCAAGGTCGACTTGCGGCCCACGCTGTTCATCGGCGCGGGCGGCACCGGCATGGAAGTGATGATGCGCATCCGGCGCCGCATCCTGTCCGCCGTATGGAACCGCCACCATCCGACCCGGGTGGAAGCCATCGGCCAATTCCCGGTGGCGCGCTTCCTGCACGTGGACCTCGATTCCGGCGCCGTCATCGATGAAGGCAAATCGCAGCGTTCCGATCCCTGGTATGAACTGGTGAAATTGTCCGACGAGGAACGGCTGGTCGAATCCATCGACCTGACCCAGTACCACGAATCGGACGACAGCCTGGCGCGCTTCCCGCTGATTGAAAACTGGATGCCGCTGCGCCCGAAAAAACTGCGCTCGCTCGGCATCGATCCGTCCAAGGGCGCGGGCCAGATCCGCGCCGTGGCGCGTTTGTACCTGTACGATAAATACCCGAAGCTGCGCGGCCGCATCAAGGGCGCGCTGAATTTCCTCAGCAGTAATGCCGGCAATGAGCGCAAGGAAAATTACCAGCGCCTGGGCTTGCAGGTCGATACCTCGAAATTCCGCATCGTCGTGATCGGCTCCAACGCGGGCGGCACCGGCGCCGGCACCTCGATCGACCTGGGCTGGATCGCCAAGGCCATCGCGCGCCAGGAAGTGTCGGACAGCCAGGTCGACCTGGTGATGTTCATGCCGTCCGGCTACGCCAAGGCCAACAAGGAGCGCACCGAAGCCAATGCGTATGCGACCTTGATGGAACTGGAAACGTCGATGCGCGACATGAATGCACAGGTGCGCTGGGCCGATCCGGACAGCCTGGTGGGGCGCGGCGCGCCGTTCGACGACGTGTATTTCGTCGACACCGCCAACCTCGCCAACAAGGCCACCAACGACGTCAAGGACGTGTACCAGATGGTGGCCGATTCGCTGTTCGAGGATTTCGCGTCGGCCGACTTCGCCAACAAGAAGCGCTCGGTGGCGGTCAACCAGCAGCAGCACAAGCTGGGCCCGTTCAATCCGCGCGTGCCGGAAAACCGCTTCGGCGACATGCGCCTGTCGTATTCCAAGGTATATTCCGCGTTTGGCCAGGCCGTGCTCGACACGCAGCAGGGGCTGCGCGACGATATCCGCGCCTATGAACTGGCGGGCCTGATGGTCAAGGCGTTCTTCGGCATCATGGGCAGCGATGGCGCGCCCGCGCGCCGCGCCGGCGACCAGGAACGCGACGCCTTCATGCGCGAACAGATGGCGCTGGCCGAGCGCCCGTTCGCGGAATTCCCGGACTTCCGCAAAGGCACGGTGGACGTCACGCCGTTCCAGGAATATGCGCTGACCGACCGCCTGTTGCTGGACAAGGATGAGCGCTCGCTGCTGGAGCGGGTGGAATCGAAGGTGCAGCTGGAAATCGACCGCATCATGGCCGATTACGACTTGAAACAGTGGCGCGAAAAGGTCGCGGAACTGTTGCCGCACCTGGAGCGCGACGCGATCCGCGAAGCCGGCGCCACGGCGGAAACCAGCGAAGACCGCCTGAAGCGCCACACTGCCGAATTGCTGGTCAAACTCAAGACCCGCGCGCGCGACCAGCTCTATGCGCTGCTGGACGACCGCAAGCAGGGCGGCCTGGAATTCGTGCTGTCGCTGCTGGAACAGATCAAGGCCCGCATCGCGCAGCGCGACCTGGGACACATGGAGCGCAACGGCAAGCGTTACCGCGACATCCGCGATGCGCTGCGCACGCGCCAGGTGGAAGAATCGCTGAACAACCTGTCGCAGGCCGCCACCAAGCTGTTCGGCAAGGATGCGCAGGCGCGCGAAGTGATGGCGCACCTGAAGCGCGACATTTCCGATTACCTGCGCTTCCACCTGCTGGCGGTGGCGGCGGGGCAGGCCGTGGAAGTGTTGAAAGCCATGTCGTCGTGGCTCGGCGAAACCCAGTCGGTCGATGAAAAAGGCCAGCCGGTCTGGAGCGGCATCGCCGGCGAATTCCAGGAAGGGCGCCGCTGCGTGGAAGCCATGCTGGGCGCGGTGGACCAGCGCATCGCGCAATTGCGCGCCGATGCGCAGCATGAACATGCGACGTACATGAAGCTGGCCAGCGACATGGCGCCGGAAGCGGTCAGGCTGACCGGCGACGTGTCGGTCTGGAGCGAAGAAGTCTTGCTGGAATTCGGCGGCTCGGCGCGCCTGTTCCCGCAACTGGGCGACGACAAATTGCGCGCTGAATTGCTGTTGAAACTGTTCCGCCGCGCGCAGACGCAATTGAGCAGCGAAGGCTTGCAGGAAGCGCAGCCGGTCGACCCGCTGCTGGAGCGCCTGCTGGCCATGTCGCCGCAGGAACGCCAGCACATCTTCAATGAATGGATCAAGAGCGCGATGCCGTGGGTGAATGCGCGCTTTTCGGCGGAATTCACGCCCAGCGCCGACCAGTTCAAGTGCTTCATCGGCGTGGGCGACGTCAATGCGTGGCGCAAGGTCGAGCATGAAATCAAGGCGGCGGTGCCGACCGGGTTCTTCCATGGCGACCTGGTGTCGGTCGTCAATACCGGCATTGCCGGCCGCGCGGTCTGCTATATCGAATTGTCCGGCGTGCCGATGACGGTGCTGCGCGGCTTGCCGACGTGGCGCACGTCGTACCAGATTGAAAACCCGAAGATCCCGACCCACCTGCACTTCGATTCCACGCGTTTCCGCCATCCGATCGCGCCATCGATGGATGAATTGAACCGCCTGGCCGACGATTACGAATGGTTCCTGCAGGCCATCGCGCTGGGCGTGATCCGGCGCAAGGCCGACCTGGCGGACCGCGAAGCGTTGTTCCAGCCGAAGGGACAATACCTGTTTGAAGTCGAGCCGGGCTCGGGCGAGTGGCTGCAGATCGGTAACGAATATGCGATCCGCTCGAACGGCTTGCCGCCGTATTACCGCGACCAGGTGATTGCCGCCGTGCGCTTGCGGCTCGGTACCATGGGCGCGCACCAGTTCGCGCTGCTGGCCGCCCTGATGCGCCATTACCAGTTGCGGGTCTACCAGCCTAAACTCGAAGTCGATGAAACCGGCGCGGAATTGCCGTCGCCGTCGCTGCCGAACATCACGGCCAAGCGCCTGCACGATGCATGGGTCAAGCGGGCGCAGGCCGCCGCCAGCGCCTTGCCGGACTCTTTCGTGGAGCGGGCGCTGGCCATGCTGCCGCTGTGGAGCGACACGGTGCCGGGTTCGGCGTCCGACGCCTACAGCTGGGAAGTGCAGCAGCCGGCGGAAAAGCGCGTGCTGAAAGCCGAATACCTGGGCAGCGACGCGATGGCCGCTTCCGTGTTCACGCAGGCCGCGGCGGGCCAGCCGCCCGCGGGCGCGCCCGCTGCGTCCGCCGCATCCGCTGCGCCGGTTGCTCCTGCGGCGCCGGTCGCGCCGGCGCAAGCCGTGCCGGTGGCCGCGGTGTATGTGGCTCCTGCCGTGGCGGCCGCGCCGGTGCAGCAGGCCGGTGGCGGCCCGCTGTACAAGGTGTTCGTCAACAAGGCGCAGCAGGGCCCTTACACCTTGCACGAACTGGCGCAGCGCATCGCGCTGGGCGAAGTGACGGGCGCCACCAAGGTATGGAACATGCAGTGGGTGCCCCGGGTCGACCAGTGGAAGCTGGCCAGCGAAATGGCGGACATTGCGCCGCTGTTGGCGGCCGCGATTCCCGACCCGCATGACGATATCCCCGACCCAGAAGAGTAAGGACAGCAGTGGACGCGATGTACCGGTGTGTAGCAGAACTGTGCGGCAAGGGTTTTCCGCGCAAGGTGAACTTTTGCCCGTTTTGCGGCACGCGGCAGGGCGCGGCGCCGGCCGGCCGCCGGGCCGATAGCGGCGTTGGCGCCAAGGGCGATGGGCGTGCGGACGCAGCGCGCGCCGCTGCCGGCGCTGCCGCCAGTGCCGCAGAAGTTGCGGCCGCGCGGGCGCCGGTCAATGAGGCCGCCGGCAGTGGGCAGCCGCGTGCGGGCACGGCCGATGTGAGCGGGCGGCCGGCCGCTGCGCCAGCCGGACAACCCGAAGCAGCGCCGGCAGCCGCGCCGTCGGCAAAACCGGGCGACCCGGCAACCGCGCGGCCCGTTGCGTATGCCGCCGCCGATGCGGCGGCCAAGGCCGCGCAGGCGGAAG
>CBIHOX010000047.1:0-36396 GCA_966211685.1 uncultured Pseudoduganella sp. | reverse complement strand
TGTTCACCGGTATCTTCGCGATGGCCCGTACCATCGGCTGGATCGCGCAGTGGAATGAGATGATTGCCGACCCAGAACAGAAGATCGGTCGTCCACGCCAGCTGTTCGTTGGCTCGACCGTGCGCGACGTGCCTCCTCTGGACAAGCGTTAATCAGTTTCATCAGCTTGGTCTGACGGAATAGGAAGCGGGCTGCGGCCCGCTTTTTTGTTGGTGCGCCCGGCAGGGCGCACCTACTTGGAGGTGAAAGTCCTCTGCTCGCCCGACAAGGGGAAGAGCTAGCTGAGTGGCAAGGGTGTCGCGGGCGACCGCGAATCTGGAGGAAGCCGGAGGCAAAGCGCTGGCCTGACGAACAGGAAGCGGATATGAGGCGACGCAGCCGGGTAAGACGTCCAACATCGTCAAAGCCCGAAACTTGTCCGGAAGGCTGCGGCGTAGATCCGACAGGCATAAGCGTGAAGGTGGGTGCGCAATACCCGGGGAGATCTGTATGCGTGCCTTGGTGCTACCTACATCGGGAGGTGTTGGGATGCGCATGCAGAAGTCAGCAGAGGGCATGGTAGGCTGGGACGAGGCGGCAAGCCATCAAGAGCCCGGCCGAAGGCCCGAACATTAACAACGTGATTAGGACATCCGACCTCGATGCGGACCGACGAAGCGACAAGGCGGGGAACCGCGCCAGACATGGAGAGAGTTGGCCGGAAGCCGACGATGGCCATGCCCGGAGCCGAGGCGAGCACGGCGGCGGATGGGCAAACGAAAGCGGAAGGACCACGGCAGATGGAGGCTGTGGTGGAACGTAATAACCTCTGGTCGGCGTATGAGCGGGTCATGCGGAACAAGGGGGCGGCGGGAGTCGATGGGCTCGCGCTACCGGAGTTCAAGGCATGGCTGCAACAGCACTGGCCAAGCGTCAAAGCGGCGCTACTGGCGGGAAGTTATCTGCCAAGGCCGGTACGCAAAGTGGAGATACCGAAACCGAATGGCGGGGTAAGGACGCTGGGCATACCGACGGTGCTGGATCGGCTGATCCAGCAGGCGCTGCTGCAAGTATTGCAATCGGAATTTGAATCCGGTTTCTCCGAGCATAGCTACGGCTTCAGGCCGGGTCGCAATGCCTGGCAGGCGGTGCAGCAGGCACAAAGCTATATCCGGGAAGGCCGCCGCTGGGTGGTCGATCTGGATTTGGAGAAATTCTTTGACCGGGTCAACCACGATATCCTGATGTCGCGGGTGGCCCGCAAGGTCAAGGATGAACGGATACTGAAACTGATCAGGCGCTACCTTGAAGCGGGCATGATGGACGACGGGATGGTCAGCGAGAGGACAGAGGGCACGCCACAAGGCGGTCCGTTGTCACCCTTGTTATCCAATGTCCTGTTATCTGATCTTGACCGTGAACTGGAGCGCCGGGAGCACCGGTTCTGCCGCTATGCCGATGACTGTAACATTTATGTTAAAAGTGAAGTGGCGGGACAGCGGGCGATGGCGGTTATCACGGACTATCTGGAGAGCAATTTAAAACTTCGGGTAAACCGGGAGAAAAGCGCCGTGGCCCGGCCTTGGAAGCGGAAATTCCTCGGCTACAGTTTTACGTGGCACCGGCAGGTGCGCCTGAAAATCGCGGACAGCAGTTTGAAGCGACTGAAGGACAGGGTGAGGGAAATCACGACGGGAAACGTCTCGCGCAAGCTTGATGACGCCGTGAACGAACTGAACCCAGTGCTACGAGGCTGGATGTCGTACTTCCGGCTGACTGAGGTAAAAGGTGTGCTGCAAGACTTGGACGGGTGGATACGCCGCAAACTGCGGTGCCTGTTATGGCGTCAATGGAAACAACCGGTGACGCGTAACCGGCGCATGCAGGAACGCGGACTGGATGCACATCGAGCATGGAAATCGGCGAGTAATGGACGTGGCCCATGGTGGAACGCCGGAGCGCGCCATATGAACGATGCGTATCCGAAAAGCCTCTTTAACACACTAGGTTTGGTTTCGCTGCTGGACACCCGGCAGCGCTTCCAGTTTGTTTAATGAACCGCCGTATGCGGAACCGCACGTACGGTGGTGTGAGAGGGCGGTGAGGGCGACCTCACCCCCTACTCGATCCTGTTTGCACAAAGGGGCCAGGCACCTTTTTTCCAAAGCGCAAAAGAAGTTGCCGGTACTTTTAGTCGCTTAATTGCTGATTTACAATTAGTCATTCACTCGCCCGGGGTTCTTATGGATGACTTCCTGTCGCGCTGCACCGCTTGCCTGCTGCCGTCCCGGCCGGAAGGCGAGGGCGGGGCGGAAACCCGGGTGGTGCGGCAGATCGGCAACGGCTTCATGATTGCCTACGCGGTGGACAACGACTGGGTACGGCCGCATCACCTGGACAGCACCGGCGCCACCCTGGCCGACGTGCACCGGCAGGCGATGGACAACCTGTTCACGCTGTGCGCCTACCATATCCGCGTGCAGCAATTCGAATCCGTCTTTGGCGTCTTCATCGACGGCAAGTCCGAAGCGTCGATGTTCCTGCTGGAGCGGCTGTGGCAACAGGATTTCGCGGGCTTGGTCGGCAAAGGCTATGCGATTGCCGCCCCGGCGCGCGACGTGCTGGCGTTTTGCGACGTGGATTCCGCCGCCGGCGTGGCCGAACTCAAGCGCATGGTCGCGCGCGTATGGCAGGGCGGCGACCATTTGCTGAGCCGCGAACTGTTCCGCGTCCGCAAGAAGGCGTGATCAGCGCACCGTGCGCGCCGCCAGCCATTGTTCCAGCGCGCCGGGCGCCATCGGTTCGCTGACGTAGCGCCCCTGCATGCCCGGGCAGCCGTGCGCCGCCAGGAAGTCGCGCTGCGCCTGGGTTTCCACCGCGGTGGCCACCACCGGGATATCGAGGTTGTGGCCAATGTCGAGCATGGTTTTCGCCAGCGCGCCATTGCGGCCCTCGGGACAGATTTCCTGCACCGATGCCGGCGCCATCTTCAGCTGGTCGATGGCCAGCGAGCGCAGGCAGTGCAAGTTCGTGATGCCGCCGCCAAACTGGTCGACCGACAGACGCATGCCCAGCTTGCGCACGCCGGACGACAACTTGCGCGCCAGTTCGGGGTTGTCCATCAATTGTGCTTCGCGCACTTCCAGTTCCAACCGGGCCGGGTTGACGCCATGCTGCACCATCTTGCCGGCCAGGTAGGGCAGGTAATCGGTGCGCGCGAATTCGCGCCGCGACACGTTGACCGATACCGGGACGTCGCGGTACCCCAGCTGGTCGAGCCGCTTGAGCTGCGTGCAAGCGCGGTCCAGCACGCGGCGCCCCAGTTCCACGATCAAGCCATTCGATTCCGCGTCGGGCAGGAATTCGCCGGGCAACAATTCGCCGAGTTCGGGATGGCGCCAGCGCAGCAGCGCTTCCAGTCCCAGCAGCTTGCCATCGGCCACGCGCACGTTCGGTTGCAGCACCACGTGGATTTCATCGCTGCGCAAGCCGTCGCGCAGCGCCTGCTCCATGCGCACCCGCAAGGCCGACGCGCTGGTCATTTCCGGCGAATAGAAATGCACGGCGCCCGCGCCGCCACGCTTGCCTTCGTACATGGCGGTGTCGGCGGCGCGCAGCAGCGCGGCGAAATTGTCGGCGTCGGACGGATACATGGCCACACCCATGCTGCCGCCGACCGGCACCACGTGGCCATCGACGACCAGCCGTTCGGAAAGCGTATTGCGGATGCGGCTGATCATGGCCAGCGTATAGCGCAAGTCGGGCTGGTCCGGCAGCACCAGCACGAATTCGTCGCCGCCCAGGCGCGCCACGGTATCGCTGTCGCGCACGGCTTCCTGTAGCCGGCGCGCCACCGCGCACAAGACCTGGTCGCCGGCGTCGTGGCCGAGCGTATCATTGATTTCCTTGAACTTGTTCAAGTCCAGCAAGATCACGGCCGCGCTCAGGCCGGTGCGCCGCGCCGACGTGATGGCGTGCTCGATGCGGTCGCGCAACAGCGTGCGGTTGGCCAGCCCGGTCAGCGCGTCGTGCGTGACCTGGTGTTCCAGCTGCGCCATGCGCTGGCGCTGTTCCGTCACGTCTTCGATGATGCCGACATAATGCGTGACGCGGTGGTGGCGGTCGCGCACCGGCGTGACCGACAAATGGTTCCAGAACAGCTCGCCGTTCTTGCGCCGGTTGCGCAGCACCACGGTCAGCGGCCGGCGCGCGGCAATGGCCGCCGCCAGTTCGGCGCGGGCCGGGGCATCGTAGGACGGCGCCGCCATGAAGCGCGAATCGCGGCCCAGCGCTTCCTGCAGCGTAAAGCCGGTAATGCGTTCAAAGGCCGGGTTGACGTAGACGATGGGATTGTCGGGACCGTCGCAGCGCGTGATGACGACACCGTTGTTGACCGCGTGCAGCGCGCGGTCGCGCAATTGCAGCATGTCCTTTTGTTCGTAGTGCGACGACAGGTCGACGCCGCAGCCGAGCAGGAAAAACTGGCCTTCGGCGGCCAGCCGCGCGCCGCACAGCAGGAATGGCACGTGCCGTCCGTGCGCCAGCAGCGACGCTTCCACCTGCACCATGCTTTCCTGTTCGAACACAGCGCAGAACGCGCGCGCCACGGCGGGGCGGTCGGCCGGCGGGAACAGTTCCAGCATGTGCATGGCGCGCAATTGCGCCGCATCGCGGCCGGTAGCCTGTTCCACCTGTTTGTTCCATAGTACGAAATGCCCCGCTTCATTGATGACGTAAAACGTGCCAGGTAACACGTCCATGACGTCCCGCAGCAGCGAGGCCCCGACCTGGCTGGCCGGATCCCTGGCGCTATCGTCCATACGTTCCCCTGTGATGTTTTGCGGCGTAAGCCGGACTGTTCTGTAAAGCTGTATTTATATTGGCGCTTTGCAGTCTAGTGCGCGCACAAAACCATGTCGCCCGATAGGCGGGGAGGGCGTTACTTCGGCGGGTCCTGGTCCAGCAGGGCCTGGATCTCTTCGCGTTCCTTGGGGGTGACGTGGCCGCCGCGCAGCGCGGCCAGCACCAGCGCCTTGCCGGACCCGGCAAATGCTTTCTGGATCAAGTCTTTCAACAGCGACGTCTGCACCGATTCCTGTTCCTGCACCGGCGCATAGACGTGGGCGCGCGCGCTTTCGTCGCGGTTCAGCAAGCCCTTGGTGTGCATGACTTGCAGCAGGCGCAGCACGGTCGCGTAATTCATGTCGGGGCGGGATTCCAGCGCCGCCGCATGCACTTGCCTGGCCGTGGACGGACCCAGCGCGTACAGCAGGCGCAGCATCTCGAGTTCGGACGGGGTCGGTTTCGGTAGGGAGCTCATACGAAGTAGAATAAAATATCTAGAACGGGTTGTCTAGTACTTGCTCCAGCTGGCGCGCGATATATGCGAGCGGCGGCCGCGCCGCAGGCAGAGGGTCGAGGCAGGCCGCTGCCCATGCGTGCAGGCGGGCAGCGAGTTCGGGACGCAAGCCGTCGCACCGTTCCAGCAATTCTTCCAGCAGGCAGCCGAACGCGCGGGTTTCAAGGCGCTGCAGGCCCACCGCGTGGGCACTGGCCGGGTCGAACAGCGACGCGGCGCCAAAGTCGCCCAGCAGCGCGCGGCCGCGGCTGCAGTGCAGCGTATTGTGGCCATACAGGTCGCCATGCAGGATGCCGCGCGCGTGCAGGTGCGCGGCCGCGGACGCCACGCCATACGCGATGCGCAGCGCGGCGCCGGCGTCGAAGCGTTGATGGTCCGGATAGACGTCGCGCGTGCAGCTCTCCAGGCTGGGCGGGCCGGCCAGGTTGCCATAGGCCGGATCGATCAGCGGCATGACCAGGCCCTGCGCGTGGTCCGGGTGGCCGTGGATGCGGCCCAGCACGGGAATCAGGTCCGGATGGCGGCCGGCCGCGATGCATGCCGCCATTTCCGATTGCGGCAAGCCGTCGCTGGTGACGGCGCCCTTGAACAGTTTCACCGCCACGGCGCCCGCGCCGTGCTGCACGGCTTCGTGGATCACGCCGGACGCGCCTTCGCCGAGCTTGCGGCCCGGCGCCAGCGACGGCCACGGGACGGGTGGAACCGGCGAGCGGGCCAGCGCCTGCCGTTCCAGCGGCGCGCTGAAGGGATTGCCGCCAAAGGCCAGCCACGACAGCCGCGGCATGTCGGTCAGCCAGTCCGGCAGCGCGGTCAATTCGTTGGCGGCAATGCGCAGCAATTCCAGCCGGCGGCAGTGGGCCAGCGCATCGGGCAGGGCCGCCAGGCGGTTCCCGGCCAGCATCAGCTTTTGCATGCCGGCGCAGCGGCCGATCTCCGGCGGCAGCGCCGTGACGGCATTGTCGGTCAGGATCAGCCAGCGCAGCCCGGGCGGCAGCGCCTCGGCCGGGACGTGCGCGATGCGGTTGGCCTTGAAGCCGATCATCGTCAAGCGTTCGCAGCGGCCCAGCACCGAGGGCAGGGTGGTGAACTGGTTGTCCGAGCAAAAGATCACGCGCAGCCGGTGCAGGCGCGGCAAGTCGTCGGGCAGTGCGGACAGCGCGTTGCCGGACAGGTCGAGGATTTCCAGCGACTCGGCCAGGCTGTAGATCTCGGGCGGGAATGCCGTCAGGCCGGCTTTCAGTTGCAGGCGCCGGATGCCGGCCAGTTCGCCGCCGCGTAATTGTTCGAGGGTATGCATGCGTGTGATTTTCAGGGCGGGCTTGCCTGCGACGCCAGCAGGGCGTGCACCTGGTCGAGATGGGCCGCTTCATACGTGGGGACGGCTTGCGTGCCGTTGGCCAGGCGGCCCGGATTGTACCAGCAACTGTCGATGCCGAAGCGGTTCGCGCCCAGGATGTCGGCGTCGAGCCGGTCGCCCACGATGACGGTTTCACTGCGCCGGAAGGCGCGCGCCATGTTCACCGTGTAGTCGAAGAAGCGGCTGTCCGGCTTGGCGAAGCCGCAGGCTTCCGACGTGGCGATGAACGAGATCGCGTCACCCAGGCCCGACGCGGCAATGCGGCGGCCCTGGATGTGGGCCATGCCATTGGTGATGACGCCGACTTCGCCGATGCCGGCCAGGGTGGCGCACAGCTGCCGGGCGCCGTCGATCAGCACCACGGTCTCGGACAGCGCTTCCAGGTAAAGCTCGCTGGCCAGCATGGGGTCGAGTTCCAGCCCGCCGTTGGGAAAACTGGCGAACGTTTTCCGGAAGCGCTCGACCTTGAGGAAGTCTTTCGTGACAGCGCCTGCCTCGAATGCGCGCCACAGGCCGAGATTGATGTCCTGGTACTGCGCGAACAGCGTGTCGACCGGGGCCTTGACACCGAGTTCGCGCAGCGTGCATTCAAACGACAGCTTTTCGGAAGCCCGGAAGTCGAGCAGGGTGTCATCGAGGTCAAACAGGAAGAGCGTGTGTTTCATCGTGAAGCGGCGCGGTGGTGACGGCGGGCTATGCTATCACGCGCGGCGCCGCGCACGGCGTCACCACTGCATCTCGCCCTTGGCGACTTTTGCGCTGATCTGCAGCGCCGATTCCAGTCCCGCCTTCGGGTAGGCCGCCTTCATGGCCGCGATCAATTCCGCGCTGCCGCCGGCCTTCACTGTTTCGCTCTCGAAGCGGCGCAGGTAACCGGCCGTGTAGCCGATGGCGTCCGGCGTGAACGCGGCGCCGGGCTGGAAGTGTCCCGGCACCACCGTCACCGGTTGCAGCGCCGCGATCCGGTCCAATGTCGCCAGCCATTGCTGGCGCGATTGCGCGGTCTGGGTGTCGGCCACCCACACGTGCAGGCCGGAGAACAGCACCACACCGCCCGCCACCGCCCTGATCGATGGAATCCACACGAAGGTGCGGTCCGGCGCCGCGCCATCGAGCCCTTCGATTTTGAGTTTTTCGCCTTCCAGCACGATTTCATTGCCGGCCAGCGCTTCGGGCATCACGATGGCGTGCGGGGCGTTGTCTTTCAGGATGGGGCCCCAGTAGGCCACCTTGGCGGCGGCTTTTTTCTGCATGGCGGCCACGGTACCCGGCGTGGCCACGATGCGGGCTTGCGGGAAGGCTGCCTTGATGACGTCCAGGCCAAAGTAAAAGTCCGGGTCGCCGTGGCTGACGTACACGGTGGTCAGGCGCTTGCCGCTGGCGCGGATTTGCTCCACCAGCTTCAATGCTTCGCCGCGCGAGAATTGCGCATCGATCAAGACGGCGTCGTTCGCGCCTTTGACCAGGACCGAGGCGACCGGGAAGATGGCCGCTTCGCCCGGATTGAAGACTTCCAGCGACAGCGGCGCGGCGGCGGCCACGGTGGAAGTGGAAACAGCGGCGGCGACCGCGGCTGTCTTAACGGATTTGAGCAGCATGGCGAATATCCTTGATCAGTGATTGGAGTGACGCCATTGTGCCGCCCGGCATTCGTTCGAAAAACAGTGTAAATTGCAATGATCAATTGCATCAATCGGACGAATGATATGGACAGGCTGACCGCCGCACGGGTGTTCGTGGAAATTGCCGAGCGCGGCAGCATGATTGCCGCGGCCGACGCGCTGGACATGTCGCGCGCCATGGTCACGCGCTACCTGGCGGAAATGGAGCAGTGGTGCGGCGCGCGGCTGCTGCACCGGACCACGCGCCGCATCAGCCTGACGGCGGCCGGCGACGCCGCGCTGCATCGCTGCCGCGAGATGCTGGCCGTGGCCGACGCCATGGCGGACGGCCACGGCGGCAGCGATGCGCCGCGCGGCCTGTTGCGGCTGGCCTGTTCCCAGTTCCTGGCGCAGACCGGGCTGGCCGGCGCGGTGGCGGCCTACCTGCGGCGCTATCCCGACGTGAACATCGACCTGCAGGTCGACAACCGCGCCGTCAACCTGGTCGAGCAGCGCATCGACCTGGCCATCCGCATCACCAATGAACTGGACCCGGGCCTGATCGCGCGCCACCTGGGCGATTGCGATTCCGTCATCGTTGCCGCGCCCGCGTACATCGAGCGTTGCGGCGCGCCGCGCCACCCGGACGAGCTGGCCGGCCACAATTGCCTGACGTATTCCTATTTTGGCAAGAGCGTCTGGCGCTTCGGGCGCGATGGCGCCACCGTGCAGGCCGCCGTCGGCGGCAACCTGTCGTCCAATGAATCGATGGCGCTGCTGGCGGCGGCCGTGCAGGGCGCCGGCATCGCCATGCAGCCGCGCGTCGCGGCCGCGCCGCTGGTCCAGGCCGGGAAGCTGGTCCGGCTGCTGCCCGATTACCGCCCGCAGCAACTGGGCATGTATGGTGTCTACAGCTCGCGCGAGCACCTGCTGCCGGCGCTGCGGGCCATGCTGGACCACTTGCTGGACTGGTTTGCCGGCGACCCGGAATGGCAGGGCGCGGGCATACCACTTATTGAGAAATAGGCATTGACACGGCCCCGAGCCCGCAATTTTTCTGGGTTTACAGGTTGTTTTGTCTCAACACAGCGTGCTATTCTACGGGACCGTTTTACAGCACGACAGAATTAACAGGTCCTTCCCCCACAACTTGATATGCAATCCGCTAACCGGTCAGGCCGTGTCGCGGAAGGTTAGATTAACCCGCTAATCTCGCGAAGCGCGAAGAAAGGTGAGCAAGATGATGCAACAAAGCCAGTCCAACTCCTATCTGTTCGGTGGGAATGCGCCGTACGTCGAAGAACTGTACGAAGCCTACCTCGACAACCCAGGTTCCGTGCCAGACAACTGGCGCGCCTATTTCGACGCCATGCAGCACGTACCGGCCGTCGACGGTTCCAACAAGCCCGACGTGGTCCACTCGTCCGTGATCGCCTCGTTCGCCGAACGCGCGAAAGCCGGCCCGATCCGCACCGTCGTGGCATCGAGCGATCCTGACATGGGCCGCAAGCGCGTGGCCGCCACCCAGCTGATCGCCGCCTACCGCTACCTCGGCTCGCGCTGGGCCAACCTGGACCCGCTGCAGCGCCAGGAACGTCCCAACATCCCGGAACTGGAACCGTCGTTCTACGGCTTCACCGACGCCGACCTGGACACCAAGTTCAACATCTCGAACACCTACTTCGGCCCGGAAACCGCTTCGCTGCGCGACCTGACCAACTTCCTGCGCGATACGTACACCCGCTCGATCGGCGCGGAATACATGTACATTTCCGACCCGGCTGAAAAACGCTGGCTGCAGGAACGCCTGGAATCGATCCGCTCGACGCCGAACTTCACGGCTGAAAAGAAAAAGCACATCCTGGAGCGCCTGACCGCGGCCGAAGGCCTGGAACGCTACCTGCATACCAAGTACGTCGGCCAGAAACGCTTCTCGCTGGAAGGCGGCGAAACGTTCATCGCGTCGATCGATGAAATCATCCAGCGCGCCGGCGAAAAAGGCGTGCAGGAAATCGTGATCGGCATGGCCCACCGCGGCCGCCTGAACGTGCTGGTCAACACCCTGGGCAAGGCCCCGTCCGACCTGTTCGAGGAATTCGAAGGCAAGCACGCCGACGACCTGCCGGCCGGCGACGTCAAATACCACCAGGGCTTCTCGAGCGACATCTCGACGCAGGGCGGCCCGGTCCACCTGTCGCTGGCGTTCAACCCGTCGCACCTGGAAATCGTCAACCCGGTCGTGGAAGGTTCCGTCAAGGCCCGCATGGACCGCCGCGGCGACAAGGAAGGCGCGCAAGTGCTGCCGATCCTCGTGCACGGCGACGCCGCGTTTGCCGGCCAGGGCGTCGTGATGGAAACGCTGAACCTGGCGCAGACCCGCGGCTACGGCACGGGCGGCACGGTCCACATCGTCATCAACAACCAGATCGGCTTCACCACGTCCGACCCGCGCGACGCGCGTTCGACCATCTATTGCTCCGACGTCGTGAAAATGATCGAAGCGCCGGTGCTGCACGTGAACGCCGACGATCCTGAAGCTTGCGTCCTGGCCTCGCAGATCGCGCTGGACTACCGCATGCAGTTCAAGAAGGACATCGTCGTCGACATCATCTGCTACCGCAAACTGGGCCACAACGAACAGGATACCCCTGCGCTGACCCAGCCGCTGATGTACAAGAAGATCGCGACCCACCCGGGCACCCGCAAGCTGTACGCCGACAAGCTGGCGACCCAGGGCGTGATCGCCGCTGACGGCGGCGACGCCATGGTGGCCGCCTACCGCGCCGCGATGGACGCCGGCAAGCATACGGTCGACCCGGTGATCTCGAACTTCAAGAACAAGTACGCCGTCGACTGGCTGCCGTTCCTGAACCGCAAGTGGACCGACTCGGCCGACACCGCCGTGCCGATGACCGAACTGAAACGCCTGGCGACCCGCATCACCACCGTGCCGGAAGGCTTCAAGGTGCACTCGCTGGTGGAAAAAGTGCTGGCCGACCGCGCCACCATGGGCAAGGGTGAAATGAACCTGGACTGGGGCATGGGCGAACACCTGGCGTTTGCCTCGCTGGTCTCGTCCGGCTATGCAGTGCGCCTGACCGGCCAGGACGCCGGCCGCGGCACCTTCACCCACCGCCACGCCGTGCTGCACGACCAGAACCGCGAACGCTGGGATGCGGGCACCTACATTCCGCTGCAAAACATCGCGGAAGGCCAGGCGCCATTCACCGTGATCGACTCCGTGCTGTCGGAAGAGGCAGTGCTGGGCTTTGAATACGGCTACTCGACCGCCGAGCCGAACACCCTGACGATCTGGGAAGCCCAGTTCGGCGACTTCGTCAACGGCGCCCAGGTGGTGATCGACCAGTTCATCAGCTCCGGCGAAGTGAAGTGGGGCCGCGCTTCCGGCCTGGTCATGATGCTGCCGCACGGCTACGAAGGCCAGGGCCCGGAACACTCGTCGTGCCGCCCTGAGCGCTTCCTGCAGCTGTGCGCCGACAACAACATGCAAGTGGTGCAGCCGACCACCGCGTCGCAGATCTTCCACGTGCTGCGCCGCCAGATGGTGCGCCAGTTCCGCAAGCCGCTGGTGATCCTGACGCCGAAATCGCTGCTGCGCAACAAGGATGCCGGTTCGCCGCTGTCCGAGCTGGCCAAGGGCGCGTTCCAGACCGTGATCGGCGAGGTGGACGACAAGATCGACGCCAAGAAAGTCAAGCGCGTGATCGTCTGCTCGGGCAAGGTGTATTACGACATCGTCAATGCACGCAAGGCGCGCGGCCAGGCCGACACCGCCATCATCCGTATCGAACAACTGTATCCGTTCCCGCACAAGTCGTTCGCAGCGGAACTGAAGAAGTTCCCGAACGCGACCGAAGTGGTGTGGACGCAGGACGAGCCGCAGAACCAGGGTCCGTGGTTCCAGATCCAGCACAACGTGTTCGAAAGCATGGAAGCAGGCCAGCGCCTGGCATACGCCGGCCGTCCGGCTTCCGCGTCGCCTGCCGTCGGCTACACCGACAAGCACGTGGCGCAGCAGAAGGAACTGCTGGACACCGCGTTCTCGAAACTCAAGGGTTTCGTCCTGACCAAATAAGCAGCGCTCATTGACCCCGCGCCCACGGCGCGGGGTTTTTTGCACAGAATACAAAAACGGAGTTTTTTAAATGGCACAAATCGAAGTCAAGGTCCCCCAATTGTCGGAATCGGTCGCCGAAGCGACCCTGCTGTCGTGGCACAAGAAAGTCGGCGAAGCCGTCTCGCGCGACGAGAACCTGATCGACATCGAGACCGACAAGGTGGTCCTGGAACTGCCGGCCCCGGCTGCCGGCGTGATCGTGCAAATCATCAAGAACGACGGCGGTACCGTCGTCTCGGGTGAAACCATCGCCATCATCGATACCGAAGCCTCGGCCGGCGTGAGCCCGCTGCAGGTGACCGCTGCCCCGGCCGCTGGTGCCGAAGCCGCTGCCGCTGCTGCCGCTCCGGCCGCTGCCGCCGCAGCCACGGGCTCGAAAGGCGACGTCGCCATGCCGGCCGCCGCCAAGATCCTGGCCGACAACAACCTGACCGCCGCCGACGCCACCGGCACCGGCCGTGACGGCCGCGTGACCAAGGGCGATGCCCTGGCCGCCGTCGCCAACAAACCGGCTGTGGCCGCACCTGCTCCGCTGCAGCAAGCCGCACCGAAGGCAGCCCTGCCGCAAGTGGCAGCACCGGCCGTCAACCTGGGCGACCGTCCGGAAGAGCGCGTGCCGATGAGCCGCCTGCGCGCCCGTATCGCCGAGCGCCTGCTGCAGTCGCAGTCGACCAACGCGATCCTGACGACGTTCAACGAAGTCAACATGCAGCCGGTCATCGACCTGCGCAACAAGTACAAGGACAAGTTCGAGAAAGAGCACGGCGTCAAGCTGGGCTTCATGTCGTTCTTCGTCAAGGCTGCCGTTGCGGCGCTGAAGAAATACCCGATCCTGAACGCGTCGGTGGACGGCAACGACATCGTCTACCATGGCTACTTCGACATCGGTATCGCTGTCGGTTCGCCGCGCGGCCTGGTGGTGCCGATCCTGCGCAACGCCGACCAGATGTCGATCGCCGAGATCGAAAAGAAAATCGGTGAATTCGGCGCCAAGGCCAAGGATGGCAAGCTGACCCTGGAAGACCTGACCGGCGGCACCTTCTCCATCTCGAACGGCGGCACCTTCGGCTCCATGCTGTCGACCCCGATCATCAACCCGCCGCAATCGGCAATCCTGGGCGTGCACGCGACCAAGGACCGCGCCGTGGTGGAAAACGGTGAAATCGTGATCCGCCCGATGAACTACCTGGCCATGTCGTACGACCACCGTATCATCGACGGCCGCGAAGCAGTGCTGGGCCTGGTGGCAATGAAAGACGCGCTGGAAGATCCATCGCGCCTGCTGCTGGACCTGTAATTCGCGCTTTAGCGGCATGCATGGCGGATTACGCGGGCTGCGCCCGCTAATCCGCCCTACGGTTCCGATGGTACGCATGGCGGATCGCCCGGTTCGCCCAAAGGTTCATCGCCATTCAGCTGTAGGGCGGATTGTAATCCGCCATTGCACGCGCATCGGTAACGTTGATCGATCGCCCCAATGCGGGCAATGATAGGGAATACATAGCATGAGCAACAAACATTTTGACGTCGTCGTGATCGGCGCCGGCCCCGGCGGCTACATCGCCGCCATCCGCGCAGCGCAACTGGGTTTCCAGGTGGCCTGCATCGACGAGTGGACCAATGAAAAGGGCGGTCCCGCGCCAGGCGGTACCTGCACCAACGTCGGCTGCATTCCATCGAAAGCGCTGCTGCAATCGTCGGAACACTACGAGCACGCCGGCCATGCGTTCAAGGAACACGGCATCGACGTGGCGGGCCTGTCGCTGAACCTGGGCCAGATGATCAAGCGCAAGGACAACGTCGTCAAACAAAACAACGACGGCATCCTGTACCTGTTCAAGAAGAACAAGGTGACCTTCTTCCACGGCCGCGGCGCATTTGCCGGCGCCGCAGGCGCCGAAGGCTACCCGATCGCCATCACCGGCAAGACCGAAGAGACCATCACCGCCAAGCAAGTCATCGTGGCGACCGGTTCCAACGCCCGCGCACTGCCGGGCGCTGAATTCGATGAAAAACTGATCCTGTCGAACACTGGCGCGCTGGCGATCGACGCGGTGCCTGCCAACCTCGGCGTGATCGGCGCCGGCGTGATCGGCCTGGAAATGGGTTCCGTATGGCGCCGCCTGGGCTCGAAAGTCACCGTGCTGGAAGGCTTGCCGACGTTCCTGGGCGCCGTGGACGAGCAGATCGCCAAGGAAGCGCACAAGCTGTTCACCAAGCAGGGCCTGGCGATTTCCCTGGGCTGCAAGATCAACAGCGTGACCAAGGGCGACAACAACATCACCGTGGAATACCTTGATGCAAAAGGCGAAGCGCAGACCGCGGTGTTCGACAAGCTGATCGTGTCGATCGGCCGCACCCCGAACACCAACGGCCTGGGCGCCGACAAGGTGGGCCTTGCGCTGGACGAGCGCGGCTTCATCGCCGTCGACGGCGACTGCAAGACCAACCTGCCGAACGTGTGGGCGGTGGGCGACGTGGTGCGCGGCCCGATGCTGGCGCACAAGGCCGAGGAAGAAGGCGTTGCCGTGGCCGAGCGTATCGCCGGCCAGCATGGCCACACCAACTTCGACACGATTCCATGGGTGATCTACACTTCGCCGGAAATCGCGTGGGTCGGCAAGACCGAGCAGCAGCTGAAGGCCGAAGGCGTGCAGTACAAGGCCGGCACCTTCCCGTTCCTGGCCAACGGCCGCGCGCGCGCGCTGGGCGACACGTCGGGCATGGTGAAGTTCCTGGCGCACGCCGTCACCGATGAGATCCTTGGTGTGCACATCATCGGCCCAATGGCGTCGGAATTGATTTCCGAAGCCGTGGTGGCGATGGAATTCAAGGCATCGGCGGAAGACATCGCCCGCATCTGCCACGCCCACCCGTCGCTGTCGGAAGCGACCAAGGAAGCCGCCCTGGCAGTCGACAAGCGCACGCTGAACTTCTAAGCTGAGCTGGTCAAAGGCCGGACGCGGGCTGCGGATAAGCATCCCCGTCCGGCTTTTTTGTTTCCGGGCCGTGCATGGCGGATTACGGCTACGCCTGATCCGCCCTACATCCGGCGCAAGCTCCCGTAGGCCGGATTAGCGCGCAGCGCGTAATCCGGCAGGCCCGCGGACCGATAGCGCCAGCGCCAAGATAGCGACACAAAACATGAACGTCCAAGAGTTCTACCAACAGGCGCTGACCCAGCGCGATTTCAAGGCCGACGCCGCGCAACAGCGCGCTGTCGACCGGCTGCAGGCGTGCTATGACGAGTGGATGGCGTACAAGGCCCTGCGCTCGAACAGTTTCAAGCGCCTCATCAACCGTCCCACGCCGCCCAAGGGCGTGTACATGTGGGGGGGCGTGGGCCGCGGCAAGTCCTTCCTGATGGACAGCTTTTATTCCGTGATCCCGCTGGTGCGCAAGACGCGCCTGCACTTCCATGAATTCATGCGCGACATCCACCGCCAGCTCGACGAATTGCGCGGCGTGGCCGACCCGCTGCAGGAAGTGGCGCGCCGCGTGGCGAAGAAATACCGCCTGATCTGCTTCGACGAATTCCACATTTCCGACGTGGCCGACGCCATGATCATGTACAACCTGCTGTCGGCGCTGTTCGACAATGGCGTGTCGTTCATCATGACGTCCAACTATGAACCGTCGACCCTGTACCCTGACGGCCTGCACCGCGACCGTATCTTGCCGACCATTGCGCTGCTGAAGGACAAGCTCGATGTGCTGAACGTCGACGCCGGCGTCGATTACCGGGGCAGGGCGCTGGAACAGGTCGACTCGTATTACACGCCATTGAACGCCGCCACCGACGAAGCGCTGCGCAATGCCTATGCGCGCATCGCGGAAACCGCCGATGAAAACCCGGTAGTGTCGATTGAAAACCGCGAAATCCGCGCGCTGCGCCGCGCCGGTTCCATCATCTGGTTCGATTTCGCCACCCTGTGCGGCGGACCGCGTTCGCAAAACGATTACCTGGAAATCGCCAGCCGCTTCCACACGGTGATCCTGTCGGGTATCCCGATGATGTCGGCCGCCATGTCGTCCGAGGCGCGCCGCTTCACGTGGCTGATCGACGTGTTCTACGACCAGAAGGTCAAGCTGCTGATGTCGGCCGAGGTCGAGCCGGAAGAGTTGTACACGGCGGGAACGCTGTCCAACGAATTCCACCGCACCGTGTCGCGCATCGTGGAAATGCAGTCGCGCGAGTATATGGACAAGGAACAGCGCAAGGCTGCCGACGCGCTGTCCTGATCGGGGCGCCGAACCGTTATACTGTCCGGCATTCCGATCCGAGACAAAAATCACGATGCCCAAGCAATACCTCCGCACGGTGGCGGCCGCCACCGTCTTGTTGTCCCTGTCCGGCGCCGCCGCGGCGCAGGATATCGGCCGCCCGGTGCTGCACGCGCCGGACGTGCCGCTCACGCACACGGTCGAGCAGGCCGATGCGCGGCTGGCCGAAGTGGCGGCCGCGCGCGCCCGGGTCAACCAGGAATTCGCCGCCGACGAGCAAGTCTGCAACCACCGCTTCTTCGTCACGTATTGCCTGGACCAGGCCAAGGAAAAGCGCCGCCTGGCGCTGGCCGGCCTGCGCGCGGTGGAAGTCGAGGCCAACCGCTTCAAGCGCCAGGCCGCTGTCGACAAGCGCGACGCGGAGCTGGCCGAGCGCCTGAAAAAAGATGCGGAAGAAGATGCGCGCCGCGCCGCCGCGCCGCAGCGCCCGCATACCGAACACGCGCCCGCCGGGCCGACCGCCAAGCCGGGGCTGTCGCTGGAGCAGCGCCAGGCCGAGCACGATGCCAAAGAGCGCCGCCGCCAGGCGCAGGAAGCCGCCGAAGCGCCCAAGCGCGCGGAAAACGTGGCGGCTTACGAAAAGAAACAGGCGGAATCGGAACACCGCCGCGCCCGCGTCGCCGAGCGCATGGCCGAACGCGCCGACAAGGCCCGCAAGCGCGCCGAAGCGGCCGCCGCCAAAGCCGAAGCCGCCGCCGCGGCAGCCAGGGCGGCCGCGGTCAAGGATGGCAAGTAACCAGGTCTTCGCACCGCCTGGCGGTGCCGCATCAGACTGCCTTGCCTAACCGCTGGACCGTATAGGACGGCGCCTCGGTCGGCGGCGCCACCAGTTTCACGATCGCCATGGTGCAATTGTCGCCCTTGCCCTTGGCGCGCTCGATGGCCTTGTTGATGAGCTTTTCCGACGCCTGGCGCGGCGTGGCGCGGCTGATCACGGCGCCCAGTTCGGCATCGGTGAAGTATTGCCACAGTCCGTCGGACGCCAGCAGGAAGGCGTCGCCGGGCTTCAATCCCACCTGTTCGCCGACCGTGACGTACGGGTTTTTTTGCCGGTTGCCCAGCACGTTCATCAGCATGCGCGTGCTGCGGTGCTTTTGCGCGGCCGCCAGCGGCAGGCCGTCGTGGCCGACCAGGTGCTGCACATAGTCCTGGTCGTTGCTGCGGCCGGCGCACTGTTCGCCGCCAAAGCGGTACAGCCGCGAATCGCCCACGTGGGCCCAAACGGCTTGCGCCTGCGGGGTCAGGATCAGCGCCAGGAACGTCGCCTGCGGCTCGCTGCCGGCGGCCGGCTGCATGACGATGATGTCGTGCGCTTCCTGCGCCACGTTGCGCAGCAAATCCTTCAGGCGCGGCAGGTTCGGGGTTTCACCGGCGCGGTATTCGTCGAGCAGGTGCTTACTGGTATGCAAAACCTGCTCGGCCGCCGCGGGCGTACCCAGGCCGTCGGACAGCACCGCCATCACATAGCCGGGCGAGCGGGCCGCTGTATACAGCGCCGCGCGGTCGGTCTGCAGGGACCGGCTGCCTATGTGCTGGGCGGTGCCGGCTTCGATTTTATAGGCGCTCATGGAAGGGCTGGCCAGATAGATACTGGCTTGAGTCGATGCACTGAGTTAAACTATGCACCGGTAAACAGTTCCGTTGCAAGCGTGCAGTTGTTTCTGTAGCGTAACTGTTGGCAAAATAACAGATACTTCCCCGGGATCCAATGACAGATGTAGAAGAAATCAAGCGCCGCATCGTCGAACTCGATGTGGAACACCGCGACCTGGACGCCGTCATCGAAATGCTGACCCGGGACGGCCATCACGACCAGTTGCAATTGCGCCGCCTGAAAAAGCGGAAATTGCAGCTGAAAGACTATATCACCCTGCTGAAAATGCAGCTTGTACCGGATGTGCCGGCCTGATTGCGCCGCGATCCCGCATTTTTCCTGACGTATTTTGACCGACCCTCAACAAACGCCCGCTGTCGCGTCCGACGACAGCGGCGCATTGCTTCCCCCTCCCGGCGTCCATGACGCGGAAATCGAACGGCTGTTTGGCCCTGGCGGTCCGCTGAGTCCGGCAGTGGGCGGCTTCCGTCCGCGCCAGTCGCAAACGGAAATGGCCAAGGCCGTGGCCGACGCGATCGCCACCCAGACCACCTTGCTGGCCGAAGCCGGCACCGGCACCGGCAAGACGTTCGCGTACCTGGTGCCGGCCTTGCTGTGGGGCGGCAAGACCATCGTCTCGACCGGTACCAAGAACTTGCAGGACCAACTGTTCCTGCGCGATATCCCGACCGTGCGCGCCGCGCTGCAGGCGCCGGTCTCGGTGGCGCTGCTGAAGGGGCGCGCCAATTACGTCTGTCATTACCACCTCGAGCGCACCCTGCAAAACGGGCGCATGACGTCGCGCGAAGATGTGGGCCACCTGCGCGAGATTTCCCGCTTCCTGAAGATGACCAATTCCGGCGACAAGGCGGAACTGGCGCAAGTGCCGGAAAATGCCATGATCTGGAACCTGGTCACGTCCACGCGGGAAAACTGCCTGGGCGCGGAGTGCCAGTACTACCAGGATTGCTTTGTCATGAAGGCGCGCCGCGAAGCGCAGCAGGCCGACGTGGTGGTGGTCAACCACCACCTGTTCTTTGCCGACGTGGCGCTGAAGGATACCGGCGTGGCGGAGTTGCTGCCGTCGGCCAACACCATCATCTTCGACGAAGCGCACCAGTTGCCCGATACCGCCACCTTGTTCTTTGGCGATACGTTTTCCACTTCGCAAGTGCTGGAATTGTGCCGCGACGTGCTGGCCGAAGGCCTGGCCCATGCGCGCGATGGCGCGGACTGGGCCAAGACCGTCACGCCGGTGGAAAAAGCCGCGCGCGACCTGCGCCTGACGTTCCCGCAAGATATCGTGCGCCTGTCGCTGCCGCAGATCGCCCCGTCCAGCGATTTCTTCCCGGCCCTGGAAACGCTGAAGGAAGAGCTGGACAACATGAACGCGGTGCTGGAAAAGACGGCCGAACGCGCGGAAACGCTGGAGCAGTGCCGTGTGCGCGGCTGCGAGCTGGCAGAACGGCTGGCCGCGTGGAAATTCGACCCGAAAGCCAAGGTCAAGCCGGGCGAGGAAGCCGTATACTGGGTGGAAGCCTTCACCAGTTCGCTGCAATTGCACAAGACGCCGCTGTCGATCGCGCCGATCTTCAATGGCCAGCGCGAAGGCGTGCCGCGCAGCTGGATTTTCACGTCGGCTACCCTGGCCGTGAAAAACAATTTCGACCATTTTGCCGAGCAGATGGGCTTGACGGGTGAGCCGTCGCGCACCTGGCCCAGCCCGTTCAACTATGAACAGCAGGGCATCCTGTACGTGCCGACCGGCTTGCCGGACCCGAATTCCATGGGCTACACCGACGCGGTGCTGGACGCGGCCTTGCCGGTGATCGAAGCGGCTGGCGGCCGCACGTTCCTGTTGTGCACCACCTTGCGCGCCGTGAAACGCGCGGCCGAGCGCTTGCGCGATGAATTCGAACAGCGCGGCTTGCCGTTCCCGCTGTTCGTGCAGGGCGACCGCGGCCGCACGGAATTGCTGGACCAGTTCCG
This sequence comes from uncultured Pseudoduganella sp., assembly GCA_966211685.1. Classification (GTDB taxonomy): domain Bacteria; phylum Pseudomonadota; class Gammaproteobacteria; order Burkholderiales; family Burkholderiaceae_D; genus Rugamonas. The sequence goes on along the minus strand of CBIHOX010000047.1, from coordinate 16,095 downwards.
CAAGGCCGGCAATGGCGTGTTGATCGGCAGCCAGAGTTTCTGGGAAGGCGTGGACGTGCGCGGCGAAGCGCTGTCGCTGGTCATCATCGATAAATTGCCGTTTGCGCCGCCGGACGACCCGGTGCTGGCGGCACGCATCGAAGTCATGGAAAAACGCGGCTTGAACGGTTTCGTGCACCACACGTTGCCGGAAGCGATCATCAACCTGAAGCAGGGCGCCGGACGCCTGATCCGCGACGAAGGCGACCGCGGCGTGCTGATGCTGTGCGATCCGCGCGTGATCACGAAACCGTATGGCCGCCGCATCTGGCAAAGCTTGCCGTCGTTCAAGCGTACGCGCGAGCGCGACGTGGTCATCGATTTCTTTACCCAGTCCGCCAAGCCGGCCGACCCGGCCGGGTAACTTGCACGGCGCACGAATTACTGTATCGTGCGCGGGTTGTGTGCTTCACTGTTTCCCCTCGAAACCTGGGGAGACCGATATGAGACTTCGCCTGTTGTGTGCCGCGCTGCTGGCCGCCGCGCCCCTGCTGGGACAGGCCCAGTGCTGCGGCTTTGGCATGAGTTACGACAATGTGGTGGTGTGGCCGGTGCCGGACTTGCGGGTGCCGGTGCCGCCGGACGCGCCTGCCACCGCCGCGCTGAAGAAGGCGCCGCCGCTGGCCAAGGCCAGGCCGGCCGTGCAGGCCAATGCGCGCAAGCTGTCGATGCATTTTGCGCAGGACAAGCGCGCGGAGATGGAAAAAATCTATGTGCAAAGCATGGATATCTACCTGAAGGTGGAAAAGAAAATGGGCTGGACGCCGCGCGACCTGGCCGGCGGCCTGGCGGCCTTCGTGGTCGGCAATTACATGGTATTGAAAAACACCGACGTCCCCGACGAAGCCTTTGCCGCCGTGGCGCGCCAGTTCCGCGCACAGGACAGCTTGCGCGAACTGGGCAACAGCCCTGACCAGGACAAGGTGCGCGACGTATTCGAACAAAGCGCGATGATCGGGGCGTTCATGGCGCTGGCCTACAAATCCCACCAGCAGCAACCGCAACCGCCGGCCGTCTATGAAAACATGCGCAATGCCGCGGTGGAAAACCTGAAACTCGTGATGCGCTCCGACCCCAATGCCTTGACCATCGACACCAAGGGCATCCACTGACGGGTCATTGCTGGGGCAGGATCACGACCTTGCCGGTCACCTTGCGCGCCGCCATGTCGTTCAGCGCCTGCGCGGTCTCGGCCAGTGGGTAGCGGGCCGAGACCAGCGGGCGGATTTTGCCCTCCTTCATCCAGCCCAGCAATTGCATCATGCCGGCCAGGTTGGCCTTCGGTTCGCGCTTGACGAATTCGCCCCAGAACACGCCGACCAGCGACGCGCCTTTCAACAGCGCCAGGTTCAGCGGCATTTTCGGAATCTCGCCGTTGGCGAAGCCCACCACCAGGTAGCGCCCGCGCCAGGCGATCGAGCGGAAGGCGGCTTCCGCGAAGTCGCCGCCGACCGGGTCGTACACCACGTCCGGCCCCTTGCCGCCGGTGGCGGCCTTGACGGCTTCGCGCAAGTCTTCGCGGCTGTAGTGGATCAGCACGTCTGCGCCATGTTCCTTGCACACGGCGAGCTTTTCATCGGACGAGGCGGCGGCAATTACGCGCGCGCCCAGCGCCTTGCCGATTTCCACGGCCGCCAGCCCGACGCCGCCGGCCGCGCCCAGCACCAGCATGGTTTCGCCGGCTTGCAGCGCCGCGCGGTCCACCACGGCGTGGTGCGAAGTGCCATAGGTCAGCGTAATGGCGGCCGCCGTGGCGAAATCCATGCCGGGCGGCATCGGCATCAAGGCGTGGGCCGGCACACTCAATTGCTGGGCAAAGCCGCCGGTCGACGAAAACGCGATCACCTGGTCGCCCGGCTTGAAACCGATGACGCCATCGCCCACGGCGCGCACGATGCCGGCCACTTCATTGCCGGGCGTGAAGGGCAGGTCCGGCTTGAACTGGTATTTGCCCTGGATGATCAGCACGTCCGGGAAATTCACGCCGGCCGCTTGCACGTCCAGCACCACGTGGCCGGCGGCAGGCCGCAGATCCGGCAACTCTTCAACGGTGAGGGTATCCGGCAAGCCCCACGCCTTGCATACGATGGCTTTCATAAGTCTCCATTTGTAAGAAAATAGTACGACTGTTCTATTTTGCGCCCATCTTGCGCCTTTGTCCATGATTTGCGTTGTCTCAATGGCAGAGTGAGTTTGCCGCATACAGTGTAAACATGAGCCGGCGAGTACACGCGGCCAGCCTGGTGGAGGTTGCCATGGGCATCCGTTACGGCTGTTTCTTCAGTTATGCGCACGGGCGTCATGCCTACATGAGCAAGTTCAAGAACGATCTTGCCGACGCGCTGAAATGCTATCTCGAACCGCATTTCGATACGGAACGCGAACTGTTCATCGATACTGAATTGCTGGGCGGAGGGGATGACCTGGACCGCCGCATCGCCACCGCGCTGTGCGAGAGCGTCTGCATGATCATGATCTATACGCCCAAGTATGAAGCGCATCCGTACACACGGCGCGAATTCGCGGCCATGCAATTGATCGAGTCGGAACGGCGCGCCTGGTACCCGCTGCCCAGCCACCTGATCATTCCCGTGATCATGACGCGCCACCCGGTCTGCCTGCCGCCGCAAATCACCGAGCCGGGCATGTATGTGGACTTTTCCCGCTATACGCTGGCCACGGGCGACTTGAAAACCAATCCCGACTTCCTGCCGGACATAGAAAAAATTGTCGAGCGCATCGCCGCGCATTACCACTACCTGAAGCGCTGCATGCCGCCCGAACACGATTGCAACAGTTTTCAGTTGCCTCCCATACCAGACGAGTGGCGGACATCGCCACCACCACACTTCCCGCGCTGAACGCGCGCAGAGTCCAATCAAGGGGAACATCATGGATCATCGACAGCTGGCAGGCACCGATGCGGGCGCCGTCACGACGTTTTATTCGTACCGGGGCGGCGCGGGCTGCACCATGGCGCTGGCCAATATCGCCGCCATGCTGGCGGACCGCGGTGCGGACGGCACGCCGGTGCTGATGGTGGATTGGGACCTGGAAGCGCCGGGCCTGCACCATTACTTCCCGGCCAGCCATGACGCGCCCGGCGTGGTGGATTTGTTTTGCGCGTGCCGCGACCAGTTGCAGCGGCGCGCCGGCGCATTGGCCGGGCCTGGCGACGACGGCGGCGAAGCGCTGGCGCACGCGGTGCTGGCGGCGGTGGACTGGACGCGCTACGTGGTGCGCGTCGACCAGCGCCGCCCGCTGTTCCTGATGCGCGCCGGCCAGCAGGGCGATGGCAGCATCGAACGGCTTGCCGGGCTGGACTGGGAAGCGCTGTTCCTGGCCTGCCCGGCGCTGTTCAACTGTTTCGGCGCCACGCTGGCGCGCCATTTTCGCCACGTGCTGGTCGATGCGCCGCACGGCCGCAGCGACGGCGCCGGCATCTGCACGGCGCTGTTGCCGCAGCGGCTGGTGTTGATGTTCGACGCCAACCGGCCCAGCCTGGACGGGCTGGAAGCGCTGGTGCAGCGCGTCACCACGTTCCGCCTCAGCCATGAGAGCGACCCGCGCGCGCTGATGATCTACCCGGTGCCGGCGCGCATGGATGCCGACGACGGCATGCAGCGCGCCCGCGTGCGGCGCGGCGATGCCGGCGCCGGCCTGGCGGGCTACCAGCCGCTGTTCGAGCGCGTGCTGGGCGCCGCATACGGCGTGCCGGCGCTGTCGCTGGAAAGCTATTTCAACGAAGTGCTGTTGCCGCAATCGCGTGAACTCGCGTGCGGTGAGCGGCTGGCGCCCGCGCCCGGCGACCGCTGCGCACCGGCGCGCGCCTATGCGGCGCTGCTGGCGTGGCTGGAGCCCGGCCATCCGCCGTGGTGCGGCCTGCGCGAGCTGGCGCTGCTGGAACAGGTGGCGCAGGGCCGCGCCGCGCTCGACGGCAGCGCCGCGCGCAACGTGCAGCTGGCGCGCGACTTGTACCGGCTGGGCCTGGCGCACCGCGACGGCGGGCGCGATGCGCACGCGATCCCCGCCTTGCGCGAGAGCGCCGCGCTGTTTGCCGCTGGCGCCGGCGAAGCCCATGCCGATACGGCCGATGCGCGCACGCAACTGGCGGCGCTGCTGCTGCGCCGCCAGGCGTTCGATGAAGCGCGCCTGCTGTTGCGGCAAGCATGCGATGCGCGCCTGCCCGCGCTGGGCCCGCAACATCCGGACGTGCTGGCCGTGCAAGCGATGCAGGCGCAGGCGCTGGCGGGGCAGGGCTACGTGACGGCGGCGCTGGCGCGCTTGCAGGAAGCGCTGGACGTGCAGTTGCGCACGCTGGGACCGGCCCATCCGGCCACCCTGGACAGCATGGCCCAGCGCGCCGCGCTGCTGTTGCAGGCAGGCGACCTTGAGCAGGCGCGCCAGTTGCTGGAACAGGTGTTGGCGGCGCGCACGCGGCTCTCTGGCGCGCGCCACCCGGCCACCTTGCGCGTGGCCGATGCGCTGGCCCATGTGGTGGCGCGCATTGGCGCGGAAGCCGGCGCGCCGGAAGTCCTGCGCCAGCCCACGCCCGCGTATGGTGTCGCGGGCGCGCTGCATCCCGATAACGTCTATGCGCTGCGCGACGCCAAGGCCGTGCATGGCGATGGCGCCGGCGGCGCCGGCTGCGCGGAATTGTCTTAATGATATGCCGGAAATTTATCTGTTGCGGCGGCCGCAGCCATGCGCTTCGCGGCCATTGCTTCAGGTAAAATTCCCGGCATGCGTATCCTGATCAGTAACGACGATGGCTATCTGGCGCCCGGCATTCATGCCCTGGCCAATGCGCTAGCCCCCATCGCCGACATCACCGTGGTGGCTCCGGACAACAACCGTTCCGGTGCTTCGAATTCCCTGACCCTGGACCGGCCGCTGTCCGTGCAGCAGGCCGCCAATGGTTTTTATTTTGTCAATGGCACGCCGACCGATTGCGTGCACGTCGCCCTGACCGCGCTGATGGCCGACAAGCCGGACCTGGTGGTATCGGGCATCAACAACGGCCCGAACATGGGGGACGACACGCTGTATTCCGGTACTGTGGCGGCCGCCACCGAAGGGTATTTGTTCGGCATCCCCGCCATTGCTTTTTCACAAGGTGAATATGGCTGGCGGCACGTCGATGATGCGGCCCGCATTGCGCGCGACATCATCGAGCGCCACCTGGAAAGCCTGGACAAGCCGTTCTTGTTGAACGTCAACGTTCCCAACCGCGCCTATGAAGACATGGGGCCGCTGGCGGCCACCCGGCTGGGCAAGCGCCACCAGTCCGAACCCGTGATCCGCGCGCAGGATCCGCGCGGCCGTGAGATTTTCTGGATCGGCCCGCCCGGCGCCTGCAAGGATGCCGGCGAAGGCACCGATTTCCATGCGGTCTCCCACGGCATGGTGTCGCTGACACCGCTGCAGATCGACCTGACCCACCGCACCCAGCTCGCATCCCTGGCCAACGCTTTGCTATGACCGACAAACCCCGTTCCTTCCCGTTGCCGCTGTCGTCCGTGGTGGACCACAAGCCTGCGTACGCGTCCGTGCGTGGCCCGGTGGCCACGCCGCAGACCGCCACGCAAAACGCGCGCAGCGCGCAGGCGTCCGTGGCGCGGCCGGCGCCACAGCCGGCCGCGGCGCCGGCGCCGCTGCGCGGCGCGCAGGCGGAACGGGACTTGATTGCGGCGGCCGCCGCGCCGCGCCAGAATCCCCTGGTGTCGGACGCCGTGCGGCGCGCCATGGTGGCGCGCGTGGCCAAGCAGGGCGTCAAGGACGCCGTGGTGCTGGGCGCGCTGGACCGGGTGCCGCGCCACCACTTCATCGACGAAGCGCTGGCGGCCCAGGCCTATATCGATGCTTCGTTGCCGATCGGCCACCACCAGACCATTTCCCAGCCTTATATCGTGGCACGCATGATCGAGGTGATGCGCAATGGCGGCCAGATGAAGCGCGTGCTGGAAATCGGCACCGGTTGCGGTTACCAGGCCGCCGTGCTGGCCTGCATTGCGCAAGACGTGTATTCCATCGAACGCATCAAGCCGTTACATGAGCTGGCCAAGGCCAACCTGCGGCCCATGCGGGTGCCGAACCTGCGTTTGCATTACGGAGATGGTATGCTTGGGTTGCCTCAGGCGGCCCCATTTGATGGCATCATTCTGGCTGCGGCGGGCCTGGACGTGCCGCAGGCATTGCTGGAACAGCTGGCCATCGGCGGGCGGCTGGTGGCGCCGGTGGGCGGCCGGACCCAGCATTTGCACCTGGTAACCCGCGTAGCCAAGGCCGAGTGGACCAGCGAAGCGCTGGAAGATTGCCACTTCGTGCCATTGCGCCCCGGCACTGTCTCGTAAGGCACTCCGCGGCAAGCGTGCCAGTCGTACGATGAGCCCTGGCCGGCCAGCCCGGCCCTGCGCGACGGGGGAGACTCTCCCCAAGTAAAACAATTTAGAATGAATATGATTAACAAGAGTTCCCTGTTATTGCTGAGTATCACCCTGGGCGCGCTCAGCGCCTGTACCACCCCGCCGCAGCAGGCGCCGGTGGAAGACCGCCGCCTGACGCCCACGTCGCCGCATCCCGTGAAACCGCCGCCACCCAGCGAAGACGCCAGCCGCGGGCGCGACGAGCGCGGCCTGTATACCGTGAAGAAGGGCGATACGCTGATCAAGATCGCGCTGGAACACGGCCAAAGCTATACCGACATCGCGGCCTGGAACAACCTGGCCAACCCGAACGACATCAAGGTCGACCAGGTATTGCGCGTGCTGCCGCCCGATAACGGCGTGGTGGTCGGCAAGGTCGACGTCGGCAGCACCACCGCGGCCGCCACCCAGCCGCCGACCCCGCCGGTGCCGCGCAAGAGCACCCCGCGCGGCGACAAGAAACCGTATACCGAAGGCGCGCTGGCCGACCTGCAAAAGCCGGACAGCGACAAGCCGGACCGCCCTGAAAAAGCGCCGGCGGTGGCCACCACCGCCCCGGCCACGACAGCGGCGCCGGCCGCGCCGGCCGTGCAGTTGTCGGCCGAAGACCGCGAACTGACGTGGATATGGCCGGCCGATGGGCGCGTGGTCGCGACTTTTGACGAAGGCAAGAACAAGGGCATCGACATTGCGGGCAAGCCGGGGCAACACGTGATGGCCGCCGGCGCGGGAAAAGTCATGTATGCAGGCAGCGGCATCCGAGGTTATGGTAATCTCGTCATTGTGAAGCACAGTAATAGCCTGTTGTCTGCCTATGCCCATAACCGGACCATCCTCGTCAAGGAAGGCCAAAGCGTCAGCAAGGGCCAGCAGATCGCAGAAATGGGGGATTCCGACACGGACGCCGTCAAGCTGCACTTTGAAATCAGGCAGCAGGGCAAACCGGTCGATCCATCGAAGTTCTTGCCTAACCGCTAGCTACCGCCCATGACACATACGCCGCACGACCGACTGGATGACGATTCGCTGCCGGAAGACTTTTCGGAAGAACAGCTCGACGATGTCGCAATCGATGTGGGCGATGGGGTGGACGGCGCCGATGGCGCCGACGGCGGCCTGGTCGCCGAAGCCAGTACGGTGCTCGAGAGCGTCGATGAATTGAAAAAAGTGCTGGCGGCCGAATTATCGACCGACACCACCCAGCATTACCTGAACCAGATCGGCACCCGGCCGCTGCTGACGGCGCAGCAGGAAGTGCATTACGCCACGCTGGCCAAGCAGGGCGATTTTTCCGCCCGCCAGACCATGATCGAGCATAACCTGCGCCTCGTGGTGTCGATCGCCAAGCATTACATCAACCGGGGCGTGGTCTTGCTCGACATGATCGAGGAGGGCAACATCGGCCTGATGCGCGCCATCGACAAGTTCGAGCCCGAGCGCGGCTTCCGCTTTTCCACCTATGCGACCTGGTGGATACGGCAAAGCATCGAACGCGCCATCATGAACCAGGCCCGCACCGTGCGCCTGCCGGTGCACATGGTGCGGGAATTGAACCAGATCCTGCGCGGCAAATACCACCTGGAAGCGCAGCATCACAACGGCAAGGACGCCACCGCCGAGGACATCGCGGAACTGGTGGGGCGTCCGGTGGAGGAAGTGCAGGACATACTGGCGCTGTCCGAGCATGCGACGTCGCTCGATGCGCCGCTCGACAACGATCCCCAGTCGTCGCTGATGGACATGCTGCCGGGCGATTCCGACGACAGTCCGGACGCCCGCGCCGAACACCATGAAATGACGGTGCTGGTGCGCGACTGGCTGACCAAGCTGCCGGACAAGCAGCGTATCGTCATCATGCGCCGTTTCGGCCTCGACAACGACGACCCCGCGACTTTGGAAACGCTGGCCGAGGAAATGGGTGTCACGCGCGAGCGGGTGCGCCAGATCCAGCAGGAAGCGCTGGTCAAGCTCAAGCGCGCCATGGCCGCGCGCGGCGTGGTGCGCGACTCGCTGCTGTAGAGGCCCGCCAGCCGCTTCCGTCGCTGTCATTGCCTTGCGCGCGCGACCGGGCCTGCTGATCCCGCCAGCGCAGCCCACCGGCGCCAGGCCGTCCCCGTTCCGGCGCGCCTGGTGTGTGCGCTTGCGCTGCCGTGGCGCCGTCCCCGCCGCTGGCGGCGTTGCCCATGTCAAATGGCGGGCCGCTTCTGCTATCATTACGCCCTTCCGCACGCCGCCCCGCCGGCCCATCCCCTAGAAACGTTGACCGCTATGCAAGACAAGACCATCGAAATCAAATCGCTCGACATGGACGCCCGTGGCGTCGGCCACCTGGAAAACGAAGACGGCTCGCCGGGCAAGGTGGTGTTTGTCGAAGGCGCGCTGCCGGGCGAGCGGGTCAGTTTCGAGACCTTCCGCAAGAAGAAGAATTGGGAAGCGGCGCGCATGACGGCGCTGCACAAGGAGTCGAGCATGCGCGTCAAGCCCAAGTGCGTGCACTTCGACTATTGCGGCGGCTGCTCGATGCAGCACCTGGAGCCGAGCGCGCAGGTCGCCATCAAGCAGCGCGTACTGGAAGACAACCTGTGGCACCTGTCGAAGGTCAAGGCCGGCAACATGATGCGCCCGCTGTATGGCCCGACCTGGGGCTACCGCTACCGCGCGCGCCTGTCGTCGCGCTTCGTGGCGAAAAAAGGCACGGTGCTGGTGGGCTTCCACGAAAAGAAATCCGTGTACGTGGCCGACATCCAGAGTTGCCAGATCCTGCCGCTGCACGTGTCGGACATGATGATGCCGCTGCGCGCGCTGATCCACTCGCTGTCGATCTTCGACAAGGTGCCGCAAATCGAACTGGCCATCGGCGAGGAAACCACGGTGCTGGTGATGCGCAACATGGTGCCGCTGACCGCCGATGACGAAGACAAGCTGAAGGCGTTCGCGGACCAGTACCGGATCCAATGGTGGCTGCAACCCAAGGGGCCGGACACCGCGTATCCGTTCTACCCGCTGGACAAGGAACTGTATTATCTGTTGCCGGAATTCGGCGTGAAGATGCCGTTCAAGCCGACCGATTTCACGCAGGTGAACCACCACATCAACCGCGTGCTGGTGGCGAAAGCGCTGCGCCTGCTGGACGTGCAAAAGGACGACCGCGTGGCCGACCTGTTCTGCGGCCTCGGCAATTTCACGCTGCCGCTGGCCACTCAGGCGCGCGAAGTGGTCGGCATCGAAGGCTCGACCGCGCTGACCGAGCGCGCGCTGGCCAATGCGCAAGTCAACGGCGTGGCCGCCAAGACCACGTTCCAGACCCGCAACCTGTTCGAAGTCACGAAGGATGACTTGATCAAGCTCGGCAAGTTCGACCGCATGCTGATCGATCCGCCGCGCGATGGCGCGATGGCGCTGTCGCTGGCGCTGGCCGAATTGAAGAAGGATGCGCCGGAATTCCTGCCCAAGCGCATCGTCTACGTCTCGTGCAGCCCCTCGACCCTGGCGCGCGACGCCGGCGTGCTGACGCACCTGTGCGGCTACAAGCTGGACCTGGCCGGCGTGGTCAACATGTTCCCGCACACCTCGCACGTCGAATCGATGGCGGTCTTCAACCTCGATCCGGACGCGAAAGTCTCCGAACTGCCCACCCCGCGCGTCACGGAAACCGTCGGCGAATAACTCGTTATTTTGGTGCCTGGCCCCAAAAGCACTATCGTTCGATGGAAGGGTGATATAAAAAGCCGGCGCGAGGCCGGCTTTTTTCTTGGGGCAGGTGACGCTTAGTCGCGGTCGCCGCCCAGGCCCAGCAGGGCCAGCAGGTTGCTGAAGATGTTGTACACGTCCAGGTACAGCGCCAGGGTTGCGCTGATGTAGTTGGTTTCGCCGCCATTGATGATCTGCTGCACGTCATACAGGATGAACGCGGAGAAGATACCGATCGCCAGCACGGAAACCACGATATACAGCGCCGGCATCTGGAAGAAGATGTTCAGCAGCGAGGCGGCCAGCAACACCAGCACGCCGGCGAACAGCCATTTGCCCATGCCCGAGAAATCGCGCTTGGACACGGTGGCCACAGTCGCCATCACGCCGAACACGGCCGCAGTGCCGCCGAACGCCATCATGATCAGCTGGCCGCCGTTGGAAAAGCCCAGCGTGCGGGTCAGCAGCGGCGTCAGCATCAGGCCCATGAAGAACGTGAAGCCCAGCAGCAGGGCTACGCCCAGGCCGCTATTCTTGTTGCGTTCGATACCCCAGATGAAACCCCAGGCCACGCCCAGGAACAGCAGCGCGCCCAGGAAGCCGCGCGGCATCGGGATGTGCATCATGACGCCCAGCGCCGCGCCCAACACGGTTGGGATCATCGACAGCGCCAGCAGCCAGTACGTATTGCGCAGGACATTGTGGCGCACCAGCTGGCTGCTGTGCCCCCACTCATAAGTGTTCTGCAAGTTGTTCATGTTGCCTCCATAGTGAGAAAGTGCGGAAGACCGCTTGCCAAAAGCATAGCACGACGCCATGACGTGGCGCAAAAATCGGCTTAAACCTCGCTTAATCTTATTCAAAGCACAGCGATACAGCATAAAACTTGCATGACTGCCATAGTCGATATTCGTAACCTGCTTTGATCTATGGTAAAATCAAGGGTTGATTGAATCATCAATTTTGTTTTAAACCATTCTTTTTATTGGAGTTTTTCAATGGCAATCGAACGCACCCTGTCGATCATCAAACCTGACGCAGTTGCTAAAAACGTAATCGGCCAGATCTACAGCCGTTTCGAAGGCGCAGGCCTGAAAGTGATCGCTGCGCGTATGACCCAGCTGTCGCAAGCTGAAGCCGAAGGCTTCTACGCAGTGCACCGCGAGCGTCCATTCTTCAAGGACCTGGTGAACTTCATGATCTCCGGCCCAGTCATGATCCAGGTGCTGGAAGGCGAAGGCGCGATCCTGAAAAACCGCGACCTGATGGGCGCCACCGATCCGAAGAAAGCTGAAAAAGGCACCATCCGCGCCGACTTCGCTGATTCCATCGATGCCAACGCCGTACACGGTTCCGACGCCGCTGAAACCGCTGCTGTGGAAATCGCTTACTTCTTCCCGGCACTGAACGTTTACTCGCGTTAATTTGTAGCCGCTCATCCGCCCGGTACGGTGCGCACTCCGGTGCCCACTTGGCTGGCGTAACGAGTAGACTGCAACCTGTAGTACCCCGCGCCCCGGCCACTGGCCGGGGTACGGCCTTTTCTGGACTGATTTTCTTTGAGCATGAATATGGACACGACCCTCACCAATTTGCTGGATTTCGATCCCGCGCAACTGGTCGCCTACTGTGCGGAGTTGGGTGAGAAGCCGTTCCGCGCCAAGCAGTTGCAACGCTGGATCCACCAGTTCGGCGCCGCTGATTTCGATGAAATGACGGACTTGGCGAAGTCGCTGCGCGAAAAGCTGAAAACCCGCGCCCGCATCGTCGCTCCCGCCATCATCAGCGACCACACGTCGTCCGACGGCACCCGCAAGTGGCTGGTCGACGTCGGCAATGGCAATGCGGTGGAAACCGTGTTCATCCCTGAAGAAAATCGCGGCACCCTCTGCATTTCCACCCAGGCCGGCTGCGCCGTCAACTGCCGGTTCTGCTCGACCGGCAAGCAGGGTTTCTCGCGCAACCTGACGGTCGGCGAAATCATCGGCCAGCTGTGGATGGCGGAATTCGAATTGCGCCGCACCAAGGGCATCGAGCCGGGCCCTAAAGGCGAGCGCCAGATCACCAACGTGGTCATGATGGGCATGGGCGAGCCGCTGCTGAATTTCGAGCCGACCGCCACCGCGCTGAAACTCATGCTTGACGACAACGCCTATGGCTTGTCGCGCCGCCGCGTGACCCTGTCCACGTCCGGCGTGGTGCCGATGATGGACAAGTTGTCGCAGGAAGTGCCGGTGGCGCTGGCCGTGTCGCTGCACGCGTCGAACGACGAGTTGCGCAATGGCCTGGTGCCGCTGAACAGGAAGTATCCGCTGGCTGAATTGATGGCCGCCTGCAAACGTTACCTGGAGTTTGCCCCACGCGACTTCATCACGTTTGAATATTGCATGCTCGACGGCGTCAATGACACCGACCAGCATGCGCGCGAACTGGTGGCGCTGGTCAAGCACCGCGACTATGGCGTGAATTGCAAATTCAACTTGATTCCATTCAATCCATTCCCGGAATCGGGCCTGGTGCGCTCGAAAAATCCGCGCATCAAGGAATTTGCGCAAATCCTCATCGACGCGGGCATCGTGACCACCATCCGCAAGACGCGCGGCGACGACATCGACGCGGCCTGCGGCCAATTGGCCGGCGAAGTGCAGGACCGCACCCGCGTGCAGGAGCGCATGGGCAAGATGGCGGAATACCAGCAAAAGTTCGGCGCCAATTTCGGCAAGATCGTGGAGATCCGTTCCTGATGACACGGTCGGCCGGCCGCCGCTCCCGCCTGGCACCCGCGCTGCGCGCGGCGGGCCTGGCCATGGCCATGTTCCTGGCCGGTTGCGTCTCGCAGGGTTCCGGCAAGGCGGAATTGACGACCGCGTCGGACCAGACGTCGGCGCAAAAGCGCGCGGAAATCCGCATGCAGTTGGCGGTCGGGTATTTCCAGCAGGGCCAGTACACGGTGGCGCTCGACGAAGTCAAGCTGGCGCTGGCGGCCGATCCGGAACTGGCCGAAGGCTATGGCATGCGGGCGCTGATTTACATGGCGATGGGCGAGCGGGAATTGGCGGAAGATAATTTCCAGCGCGCCCTGAAGCTGGCCCCGCGCAACCCGGACATCAGCAACAATTACGGTTCCTTCCTGTGCGGCGCTGGCCGCGAAACGGAAGCCTTCAAGTATTTTGACGCGGCGCTGGCAAATCCGGCTTACCAGGCGCCCGCGACCGCCAACAACAATGCCGGCGCCTGTGCGCTGAAACGCAAAGACTACGATACGGCCGAAAAGTATTTGCTTGCGGCCCTGAAATTCGCGCCGGACGTGGCGGTGACCAACGCCGGCCTGGCGCGCATCTACTTCGAGCGGCGCGATTATGCGCGCGCCGGTTTTTTCATTACCCGGCTGAGCAAGGTGGCCAGGATGGATGGGCTGTCGGCCGACATCCTCTGGCTCGCGACCAGGGTGCAGCATAAGTTGGGCGATACGGCTGCGGAAGCCGCATGGGCAACGCAATTGCGCCGGCACCACGCCGGCTCGCCTGAATATGCTGCCTATCAACGTGGGGCGTTTGATGAGTGACACGAGTACCAATATGAATTCCGAATGGACAGATCCGCCGAAGTCCAAGGGTGCGCTGCCCGGCGCCCAGCTGGCGGCCCAGCGCGAAGCCATGGGCTTGACGGTGGACCAGATTGCCGACCAGTTGAAGCTGGCGCCGCGCCAGGTGGTGGCGCTGGAAGCCGATGATTATGATTCGCTGCCGAACATGGCCGTGACGCGTGGTTTCGTGCGCGCCTATGCCAAGGTGGTGAAGCTCGACGCGGCCCCGCTGGTGGCCATGATCGAAGTGAACCCGATTGCCGGCCACGAACATCCGCAACCGGCGCGCCGCGAAATTTCCGCGTCGTTTACCGGGTCGCGCTTCCCGACCATGACCGAACGCTCCACCAAGCCCAGCGGCTGGCTGCTGGGCGCGGCGGGCGCGGCCGTGATTGCCGCCGCGATCGGCGCGTATTACGTCGGCCTGTTCCCGAACCTGAGCCCGGCCCGCAAGGATGGCGCCGCCGCGCCGGCCAGCACGCCCGCCGTGGCGCCTGTGCCTGCGCCGGCCGCGTCCGCACCGCTGCAATCGCCCAACGTGCCGCTGATTTCCGTGACGCCGCAGGGTGACCCGAACGCGCCGGCAACCGGCGCTGCGCCGGGCGCTGCTACGGCCGGCGCGGGAACACCTGCCGCCGTTGCACCAACTGCTGGTGCGCCGGCAGCGGGGACGACTGCCGCAGGTTCGCCCGCCGCAGGTTCGCCGGCCGCAGGTTCGCCGGCCGCGACGGCGGCAACGGTTCCTGCCGCCACCGCGCCCGCCACGCAGACGCCGGCAACGGCCGGCGCCAAGCCGGGCGCGCAGCCTGCCGCCACCGCGCCCGCGGCGACCCAGCCCGCCGCCGCGGCCACGCCAGCGGCGCCAGCCGCGGCCGGCACGCTGGTCTTGACGGCCACCGAGGATTCGTGGATCACGATCCAGCCGCCCGGCAAGAAAGCCCTGGTGTCGCGCATGTTGAAAGCCGGCAGCACGGAATCGTTCGACTTGCAGGAACCTGCGCTGCTGGTCGTCGGCAAGCCGGCCAATGTGAAAGCCACGCTGCGCGGCGCCCCGCTGGACTTGCCAGCGGTGCCGGGCGGTACCATTTCGCGCGTGAATATAAGGTAACAATTGGGTGCCGGGCCTTCAGGCCGGGCACCCACAGATCAGCAGTCGGGCGCCGGGCCTTCAGGCCGGGCATCCACAAGATAGAACTCAGTCAGAGAGCAGCATGTCCGATACGAATATTGCCATCCCTTCCGGCCCGCTGGCCCGCCGCGGCAGCCGCCGCGTGCTGATTGCCCATGGCGACCGCAAGATCTGGGTAGGCGGCGACGCGCCTGTCGTGGTGCAGTCGATGACCAATACCGATACCGCCGATGCGGTCGGCACGGCCATCCAGATCAAGGAACTGGCGCGCGCCGGTTCGGAACTGGTGCGCCTGACGGTGGACCGTCCGGAAGCGGCGCAAGCCGTCCCGTACATCCGCGACCAGCTCGACAAGATGGGTATCGACGTGCCGCTGGTGGGCGACTTCCACTACAACGGCCATACGCTCTTGACCGAGTATCCGGATTGCGCGCAGGCGCTGTCGAAGTACCGCATCAACCCGGGCAACGTGGGCAAGGGCGCCAAGCGCGATACGCAATTCGCGCAAATGATCGAAGTGGCCATGAAGTATGACAAGCCGGTGCGTATCGGCGTCAACTGGGGCAGCCTGGACCAGGCGCTGCTGGCCCGCATCATGGATGAAAACGCGGCCCGCGCACAGCCGTGGAGCGCGCAGGCGGTCATGTATGAAGCGCTGATCACGTCGGCCATTGAAAACGCGGTGCGCGCCGAGGAACTCGGCATGGGCCGCGACAAGATCATCCTGTCGTGCAAGGTGTCGGGCGTGCAGGATTTGATTGCCGTGTACCGCGAACTGGCCAAGCGCTGCGATTACCCGCTGCACCTGGGCCTGACGGAAGCCGGCATGGGCAGCAAGGGCATCGTGGCGTCGACCGCGGCGCTGTCGGTGCTGCTGCAGGAAGGCATCGGCGACACCATCCGCGTCTCGCTGACGCCGGAACCGGGCGGCGACCGCACCAAGGAAGTCGTGGTCAGCCAGGAAATCCTGCAAACCATGGGCTTGCGCAAGTTCACGCCGATGGTGATTGCGTGTCCGGGCTGCGGCCGCACCACGTCGACCGTGTTCCAGGAATTGGCCGACGATATCCAGACCTTCCTGCGCGAACAGATGCCGGAGTGGAAAAAGACTTACGCGGGCGTGGAAAACATGAACGTGGCCGTGATGGGGTGCATCGTCAACGGCCCGGGTGAATCGAAGCACGCCAATATCGGCATCAGCCTGCCGGGCACCGGCGAATCGCCGG
>CBIHOX010000046.1:0-37535 GCA_966211685.1 uncultured Pseudoduganella sp. | reverse complement strand
GGCCACGCCGGCCGCCGCTTCACGCGTGGCGCGCCGGCTGGCCTGCCGCTCGCGCACGGTTTCCGCGGCCTTGCGGCCGGCCAGGAACGCGTGGTCGGAGTTGTAGTACTCCCACTCGCTGTAGCGGCCGGCAAGGATGATGTCGTGCTGCGCCAGCCAGGTACGCACGGTTTCCACGTTACGCGCCCGGGCATGGTCGTACACCACATAGGCATACGGCATGTCGACTTCATTGGCGGTGATGACGGCGTCGTCCGGCCGCATGATGCCGACCTTGATGCAATCCTCTACGCAGCGCCGGATCAGCGCTTCACCGGTCAGCGGCAGCGGCTTCCACGGCGAATAGGAAATCTCGCACGTGATGCCGAAGCCGCCCGGCGCGTTGCATTCCGGGCTGGCGTTGCCCTGCACGAAGATGCGGTGGAAGATCGAATCTTCCGGGTAATAGATCCAGTGCTTGTCCGTCACGTTTTCACGGCCGATGCCAATGTTGACGCAACGGATCGACACGTGCTTCAGTCCACGCGCGGCTTCCTGCACGTGGGCCGGGGCCTGGGCGCCGGTCAGGCGCACCAGCTCCGGCAGCGGCAAGGTGCTGATCAACTGGTCGTACTGGTAACGGCGGCCGTCCGACAGCGCCACCACGTGTTCATTCGGCAACACCTGGGCAATGTCCGCGTTCAATTCCATCTGGCCTTTCAAATGCGGCAGGAAGCCGTCCATCAAGGCCTGGAAGCCGCCTTTTTTCGGATACCCGAAGCGCGCGTTCGGGCCCATGGGCTTGGGCACGGGCTGCAACGCGCCGTCGATGATCTCGCCCAGGTCCGGCAGCGGCACCCGGCCGCCCAGCCACGACGTTTCCATTTCCGACAGCGGCACCGTCCACAGCT
Organism: uncultured Pseudoduganella sp.; assembly: GCA_966211685.1. GTDB lineage: Bacteria > Pseudomonadota > Gammaproteobacteria > Burkholderiales > Burkholderiaceae_D > Rugamonas. Next base: position 36,645 of record CBIHOX010000046.1, on the reverse strand, counting down.
TGCGGTTGTATGGAATCGCAAAGTGCCTGGCGATGCCGGCGCCCCATACCTTGTAGATGAATTCCTCGAAGTTGCGCGGCGCGCCGTCTTCGTTGGCCGCGGCCTTCACGGCCTTGCCGGCCGGGATATCGGTGCCGTCCGCGCAGCAATCCTCGACACCTCCGGTCGCGCATTCGGCCTTGCCTGTCGGCGGTGGCGATTCCGCCTTCCCGTAGCGCGCATCGATGGCGCCCATGATGCATTCACGGATGGTGTCCGGCGGCAGTCCGTACAGCGCGCCCTGGAACGGGTAGCGGGTGAACACTTGCTTGCTGTACACCCATGCTTCGCGCATTTGCCAGTGCTGGTTGTCGCCCAGCAGCACGTCGTACAGCTTCAGCACGTACGGGTCGTTGGAAAACATGATGTGGCCGGCGTGGTCGAACGTGAAGCCCTTGTCCTTCACGGAACGGCACCAGCCGCCCACGGTCGGGTTACGTTCCAGCAGCAGCGTGTCCTGGCCCAGGTGATAGGCGGCCGACAGTCCGGTCGGCCCGGCGCCGGCAATCACACAGCTGAAACGCTGGGCGGCGGCCGGGAGCGGATTGACGACGGCCTGCTGGGCGCGGATCTGCTGGGCGCCGGCCTGTTGCGCCGGCGCGGAAGCGGCGTTGCCGCTGTCCTGTGGGGCCGCGCCCTGGGCGCTGGCGCGCCGTCCCGGCGGGGTGGTATCGATCAGGCGGCGCATGTTTTCCGCGGTGGCGTCCCACGACGTTTTCGCGACGATCTCCTGCATGCGCCGCGCCATGGCCTCGGTCTGCTCCCGGGTTTGCGCCAGCGCCTTTTCACAGTGGGCCACAAATTCCTCAGGGGTGTGGCCGATCGCCACGATGTCGCCATACGGCTGTTCCACGTCGCGGATCGCGGTGCTGACGATCGGCAGGCGCGCCGCCATGTATTCCAGCACCTTGGTCGGGCTGATGAAGCGCGTCGCTTCATTGAGCGCGAACGGCATCAGGCAGACGTCCCAGCCGGCCAGGAATTGCGGCAGCGCCTTGTACGATTGCTGGCCCAGGTAATGGATGTTCTTGCGCTGCGGCAGCGAGGCGGGATCGATCTTCACGATCGGACCGACCATGACGATTTCCCATTCGGCGTGCGCATCGGCCAGCGCGGCCAGCAGGTCCGGGTCGAGGCGCTCGTCGATCACGCCGTAGTAGCCCAGGCGCGGACGGCCGATGTGTTCATGCAGCGGGTGGCCATTGCTGCGGTCGAGCGCCTGTTCGAAGTGCACGGCGTCGACGCTGCTGGGGAAGCAGTGCACGCTGGCGTGGCGCTGGCGCTTGGCTTCGTACAGGCTGGGGCCGCCGGTAAACACCAGGTCGGCGATGTTGAGCAGTGCGGTTTCGCGCTGCAACAGCTGCTTGGGCGGATTGCGGAACGCCGACAATTCATCCATGCAGTCATACACCACCAGGCCGGCGTGCAGCGGCTGCAGCAGCGGCAGCGCCATCGGCGTGTAGAACCACGCGATCACGCCGCCGCCCTCGCCCACCTGCTGCGCCAGGTCGGCCATCATGGGCAACAGCAGCGGGATCTGGTCGTCGTGGAAGCCAGGCGCATGCAGCGGCGTATGCGGCTGGCACACGGTGACGTTGGGCGCCGGCTGGCGCATCTTCAGCTCCGGAGGGCCATCGGCGTGCACCGGTTCCTCGACAAAGAAGATCCGGTAATACTTGGCCAGGTGGCTGAGCAGGTGCTGTGGACGCTGCCAGACGAAATCCCAGCGCAAGTGGCTGAATACAATCATGGTTTGCATGGCTCTCTCCCGTTGTGGCCCGCTTGGGGCATTGATATCGCACAGCGCATTGGTCAGGCGCTGCGCCTGTTGAAGGGCGGTGGCGTATGGCGTCACCAGTATCCTGTCGAGTGATGTGGACGGCGGGCCTTCGATGCCGCACGCGACGTCCCACAAGCCGCTGCGGTGCCAGTGCGCCGCGTTGTCCCAGTCGGGGCGGTCGATGGCGGGGTACAGGCAGATGCCGTGGAAGTCCACGCCCCGCTCGACCGCCATCGCGGCCTGTTCCGCCGTCTCGCGGATCCAGACGCCGCGCCCGCTGCCGACATGGCTGGTTTCCGCCAGCAGCAGCGGCCGCCCATACCGCTGCTGCAATTCCTGCAGGATTTCATGCAATGGTTCGCGCCGCGGGTGGTCCAGGTGCCACCACAGGCGCTCGTTGGTGCCGCATTCCCACTGGTTGCTGTGGTAATAGTTGCAGCCGATGATGTCGAGGTACTTGTCGGCGCCGCCCAGTTCCGGCTCGCGCCGTCCGCACAGCATGTCCCATGCCTCGAATTGCGACGCGCGCCAGTTGCGCGCCTGTTCGGTCCATTCCGCATGCCCTTCCGGCGCCACCACGTGGATGATGGGGTCGCACTGCAGGATGCGCGCGCCCGGCGCTACTTGCCAGATCGCGTCGCAGCCGGCAATGGTGGCGCGCACCAGCTGGCGCTTGCCCTCTTCGCCCGCGTTCGGGTGGTGCATATTCTTGTGCCGGAACATGTGCACCGACAACCCCCAGCAAAAGAAGGAAATCTCGTTGATGGGGGAATATACCGGCGCGTCGCCCACGTACGGCGCCAAAAATTCAGCCGCCGCGCGGCAATAGCGCGCGAAGCGTTCGATGAATTCCGGCGCATACAGGTCGATGTCGTCCGGCACGCCATAGTGGCAGAACGTCCAGCACGATTGCAGGCCCAATTCCCGCGCGACGCGGGCCCGCTCCTCGATGAGGGAAAAGTCGAACACGCCGTTTTTTTCCACCAGGCGCCAGCCGATCGACTCGCGCACCGTGCGGATGCCGAATTCGGCCAGCCGTTCATAGTCTTCCCTGGTGCGCTGCAGGTGGCCGGTGACGGCGTTCATGTCCTGCGCGTTGCCGGCGTGGTTGATGTGGTCGGCCCCTTCGTAGCCGGCCTGCCAGAAGCTTGCGAATGGCGATGGCATCCGGTGCCTCACAGCGGCACGTTGCGCGTGGCCGCGCTGATCTGTTCAAGCGGAATCTTCGGCGTGCGGTCCGCATTCAGCAAGCCGTTGGTCTCCTGGAACGTGTCGGCGAATTGCGTGTAGCAAAAGCCCGAGAACATCGCCGTTTCATTGACGACCTTCAGCAGCGCCTTGTAATGCTCGTGGAATGCCTCGGGCGTGTTGGCGCGCGAGTAGCCCCAGGTATGGTGCGCCGGCTTGCGCGGATCGAACGCGATGCCGCCGAATTCGGTCAGCACGATCGGCTGGCCGCGGTGCGGGAAGCCGTCCAGCGTGAGGATGCGCCCGCCGGGCCGGCGCTGGTCGAACAGCGTGCGCACCGGGTCTGTGACTTCGTAGCGGACGCGGATCTTTTCCGGGTCGGCGTCGTAATCGTGGATGCCGAGGATGTCGGTGGCCGACGCTTCCCAGCCGTCGTTGCCGATCACCGGCCGGGTCGAATCGAGCATGCGCGTGGTGTGGTACAGCGCTTCGACCGCATTGCGGTGCGCCTGCATTGACGTCAGGTTCGGCACGCCCCACGATTCATTGAACGGCACCCATACGATCAGGCACGGGTGGCTGTAATCGCGCTCGATGGCTTCGGTCCACTCTTTCAGCAGGCGCGTCATCGAACGCGGGCTGAAGGCGTAGGCCGACGGCATTTCCTCCCACACGAGCAGGCCCAGCCGGTCGGCCCAGTACAGGTAGCGCGGGTCTTCGATTTTCTGGTGCTTGCGCACGCCGTTGAAACCCATGGCCTTGGCCAGTTCCACGTCCTTGCGCAACGCGTCGTCGGACGGCGGCGTCAAATGCGATTCAAGCCAGTAGCCCTGGTCCAGCACCAGGCGCAGATGATACGGGCGGCCATTGAGCATGAAGCGGTCGCGGCTGATGGCCACCTGGCGCATCGCGGTGTACGAGCGCACCACGTCCAGCACCTTGCCGCCGGCGCGCAGGATGACTTCGGCCGCCAGCAGCGTGGGCCGCTCGGGGCTCCACAGCAATTCATTGCGTGAATCGTCGATGCCGGGGTCGGACAGCGCGATCTTGCGGTTCGCTTCCATGCCGACCAGCAGGTATTCATCGTCGGCCAGCAGGCGTTCGCCGTGCCACAGCTTGACTTCCACGGCCAGGCTGCTCTGCACGTCGCCGCCGGCCAGCACTTCGCAGCCGATTTCAAAGCCGTCGAAGATCGGGGTCCAGCGCAAGGTCTTGATGTAGGTGGCCGGCAATTGCTCGACCCACACGGTTTGCCAGATGCCGGTGGTGCGCGGATACCAGATCGAGTGCGGGTGCAACAGCCAGTCCTGCTTGCCGCGCGGCTTGGCCAGGTCGCCCGGCTCGTCTTCCACCTGCACCACCACGGTCTGCGTGTCGCCGGGAATCAAGGCATGCGTGATGTCCAGCGCGATCGGCGTATGGCCGCCTTCGTGCTCGCCCACCAGTGCATTGTTGACCCAGACGCGGGCCCGGTAATCGATCGCGCCGAAGTGCAGCATGGTGCGGTCGCCGCGGCCCTGCATGGTAAAGCGCTGCCGGTACCAGCAAACCGTGTGGAAACCCTGGTCGCCGATGCCGCTGGCCTCCGTCTCGGGGGCGAACGGCACCGTGATCTGGTGGGTCCATGCTATGTCGTCGGTCGGGACGCGGTAGCGGCGCTCATCGTCAAAGGCGAAGTCCCAGCTGCCGTTCAGCGATTGCCACTGGTTGCGTACCAGCTGGGGCCGCGGATATTCGAACTGGCTCATCTTTACTCGCTTTCGTGTAAGGGTGATCTGGCGAGACATCGTAGTCCCGTTCGCAGGGTGGCCCGGACACGTTACGATTAGGAAATTTGCAACATTTTTACAACATTATCCGCGCCGGTGCACCGCCAGCGCCCCGGCCGCCAGGCCCAGCGCAAACGCGGCGTACACGGCGGTCAGCGACGTGGTCGAGAGACGCTGCTCGAAGCCCGGCTGCAGCCGGCGCGGTGTCAACTGGTAGTCGGTAAAACACGCCGCGGCCGTGGTGGCGGCCGCGGCGGCCAGGGTCGCCGAAGGGCTTGCCCGGTCGAGCTTGCGGCCAAACAGGCGCTCGAACATGGCGCCCCAGAACATGGCGCTGGCGTGGTGGATCGCCATGCCCAGCGCCGTATAGCGCCAGCTGGGCTGGTCGCGCCGGAACGCCTTGTCGCCCCACACCCAGTGGCTGACGGCATTGACCGCGGAAAATGGCGTGCGTGCTTCCTTGCCGCTGCATACGGCCAGCGCCAATGCAGACGCGGCGCTGGCGGCCGATCCACTGATGAGCGCATTGCGCAGGGTATGGCTGGCATGACTGGAAGCCGGCTGGTGGTGGTGTCTATCGTCCATGGTGATTTCCTCTGTCTGGTTAGAATCGCATCGATGACTTGCTTGGGAGCGGGTATGCGCGATTTGCATGTGCTGGTCACGGGCGTGACCGGATTTATCGGCAGCAGGCTGGCGGGCGCCCTGCTGGCGCAGGGATGCAGGGTCTCGGGCCTGTCGCGCAGCCCGCCGGCCGATCCCCTCATCCGCCATATCGCCGCCGACTTTGGCCACGATACCGAATCGGCGTCATGGGCGGCGCGCCTGACCGACGTCGACGTGGTGGTCAACACGGTGGGCATCATCCGCGAGACGCGCCGCCAGCGCTTCGCCGCGCTGCACGTGGAAGCGCCGCGCGCGCTGTTCGAAGCGTGCGTCGCGTGCGGCGTGAAGCGCGTGGTGCAGCTGTCCGCGCTCGGCGCCGACCAGGGCGCGCAGACGCCGTACCACGCCAGCAAGCGCGCGGCCGACGAAGCGCTGGCCGCGCTGCCGGTGCGCGCCTACATCGTGCAGCCGTCGCTGGTGTTCGGCCATGGCGGCGGCAGCGCGGAACTGTTCAAGCTGCTGGCGGTGCTGCCGTTGGGCGTGCGGCTGGGCAAGGCGCCGATGCCGGTGCAGCCGGTGCACGTGGACGACGTGGTGGCCGCGCTGGTGCGGCTGGTGCGCAGTGCGCCGCTGGCCGGCGAACCGTATCCCGATTCCGGCATGGCGCGCCGGGTGCCGCTGGTAGGACCGGAAGCGCTGCCGCTGGCGGACTACCTGGCGCAATTGCGCCGCGCGCTGGGCCTGGCGCCGCAATGGCGCATCACGCTGCCCGGGCCGCTGGTATGGCTGCTGGCGTGCATCGGGTCGGCGCTGCCGGGCCTGCCGTTCGACCGCGCCGCGCTGCGCATGCTCGAACGCGGCAATACCGACGATCCTGCCGCGACACGCGAATTGCTGGGCCGCGCGCCGCGCGCCGTCGACCGCTTCATCCCCGCACCAGCCGCGCGTACCGAACGCATGCAGGCGCAGCTGGCCTGGCTGTTGCCGATGCTGCGTGGCGCGATTGCATTCCTGTGGCTGTTCACGGCCTGGGTATCGGCCTTCAAATGGCCGGCGGCCGACAGCCTGGAACTGCTGGCGCGCACCGGCGTGCCGGCCGCGCTGGGCCCGCTGATGCTGTATGGCGCCAGCGCGCTGGACGCCGCGTTCGGCATTGCCACGCTGGCGCTGCCGCGCCGCCTGCGCGGCCGGCTGTGGCTGGCGCAGCTGGCGCTCATCGCTTTTTACTCAACAGTTATCGCCTGGCGCTTGCCGGAATTCCTCTGGCATCCATACGGGCCGTTGACCAAGAACCTGCCCATGATGGCGGCGCTGTGGCTGCTGTATGAACTGGAGAAGCCATGGACTACCTGACCGTCAAGTGGCTGCACATCCTGTCCTCGACGTTCTTGTTCGGCACCGGCATCGGTTCGGCGTGGTACCTGTTGTTCGCCACCCTGAGCCGCGACGTGCGCGCGGTGGCCGTGGTGGCGCGCAACGTGGTGCGGGCCGACTGGCTGTTCACCGCCACCACCGTCATCGCGCAGCCGCTGACCGGCGTATGGATGGTGCGGCTGGCCGGCTACCCGTGGCACAGCAAATGGCTGATGTGGTCGGTGGTGCTGTATGCGGCGGCGGTACTGTGCTGGCTGCCGGTGGTGTGGCTGCAAATGAAGCTGCGCGACGCCGCCGAACAGGCCGCACGCGACGGAACTGCCCTGCCCCCGGCCTACTGGCGCTGGTTCGGGTGGTGGGTGGGGCTCGGTATTCCGGCGTTTTTTGCGTTCGTCGCGGTGTTCTACCTCATGGTGGCGAAGCCAGCCTGAATGTGCGCAAGCGAACGGTCAACGGGTGGCGTCCGGGGCAGCATGGAGGTTCCATATTGACAGGAGGCTATTATGACCAAGCGTATCGGCAACAAGGATATTGCCCAGCACCGCAGCAAGGAGGAAAAGAAACGCATCCACGCCGCCAACGTGGCGATGGAAGCGGAAAAGCAGGCCATCGCACGCGAAAAATACCGCAACATGCAAAAGGGCCAACCCTTTAATGTGATGAAACAAAGCTGATAATCGGGAGGGCTTCGTTCATAATGTGCGGACTTTTATTTTTATCCGCACAATTTGTGCATGACCGACGGAGCCCCCATGTCCACCATCAGCGTCGACCGCCATGACCTGGCCCTGCTGGCTGAATTGCAGCGCGACGGCCGCGCCACCAACAGCGCGCTCGGCGAGCGCATCCATTTATCGACCTCGCAGGTCAGCCGCCGCATCCAGCGCCTCGAAGAAGCGCGCGTGATCGACCATTACGCGGCCATGCTGGACCCGGCCGTGGTCGGGCTCGGCGTACTGGCCTTCATCCACGTGACCCTGGACCGGCACGGCACGTCGTCGGGCGCGAGTTTCGAACAGGCCGTCAGCGATTTGCCGGAAGTGCTCGAATGCTTTTCCGTGACAGGCGAAGCCGATTACGTGCTGCGGGCCGTGTCGCACGACCTGGCGTCGTTTTCCGAATTCATGATGCACGGCCTGCTGCGCATACCGGGCGTGACCAATGTAAAGACCAATATTTCGCTGAAAAAGGTCAAGCAAGTCACGGAACTGCCGCTCGACCACATCGCCCAGCCGCGCCAGCCGAAAATGCGCGTGCACTTCGCACAATAGAAGCGCCAATGAAAACAGCCCGCGCGGGGCGGGCTGTCCTGGTGGTCAGTGATCACTGATTCACTGAAGATACCTCAGAACTCTTCCCACTCGCCATCAGGCGAATTCACGACTTTTTTTGCAGGCGATGGCGCCGCCGGGGCGGCTTTGGGCTTGGCGGCGGGACGGGTCACTGCCAGCGCCGTGACCGGGGCCTTGGCCGCGCGCACGGCTGCCGGCTTGACCGCGTGGTGCGCGCTGTCGATGCGGAACGCGCTGACCACGCCGGCCAGGCTGGCCGCCTGGTCTTGCATGGCTTGCGAGGCCGCCGCGGTTTCCTCCACCAGCGATGCGTTCTGCTGCGTGCTCTGGTCCATTTGCGCGATGGCCTGGTGCACCTGGGCGATGCCGGCATTCTGTTCTTCGGTCGCGGCGCTGATTTCGCCGACGATATCGGTGACCTGGCGGATGCTGTTGACGACCTGTTCCATGGTCTGCCCCGCCTGCTCCACCAGCTTGGTGCCGGAACCGACTTTTTCCACCGAATCGTTGATCAGCACCTTGATTTCCTTGGCCGCCGCCGCCGAACGCTGCGCCAGGTTGCGCACTTCGGTCGCCACCACGGCAAAGCCGCGGCCCTGCTCGCCGGCACGGGCCGCTTCCACCGCGGCGTTCAGCGCCAGGATATTGGTCTGGAACGCGATCCCGTCGATCACGGAAATGATGTCGACAATCTTGCGCGACGAATCGTTGATCGAGCCCATGGTGAAGATCACCTGTTCCACCACGCTGCCGCCCTGTACCGCGACTTCCGAGGCCGACCGCGCCAGCTGGTTGGCCTGGCGCGCATTGTCCGAGTTCTGCGCCACGGTGGACGTCAATTCTTCCATCGACGAGGCGGTCTGTTCCAGCGCCGCCGCCTGCGCCGACGTGCGCTGCGACAGGTCGCCGGTGCCGGCCGCGATTTGCTGCGACGCCGAGCTGACCGCATCGGCCGAGGCGCGCGCCGCGCCGATCGCCCCGCCAATGTCGGTCAACAGCTTGTTGAACGCGGCCGCGGTATGGCCGATTTCATCCATGCGCTCGACCGGCACCTGGCGTGTCAGGTCCAGCGACTGGCTGACGTCCTCGATCGTGCCCTTGATGGCGGCCAGGCTGTGGCTGATGATGTTGTACAGGTGGTAGCCCAGCGCCGCGGTCACCAGCACCGCCAGCACGATCACGCCGGCCAGCAGGGTCAGCGCGCTGTTGTAGTCGGCGTCCGCTTCTTCCCGCACCTTGTCGATCAGCTTGTTGTTGTAGGCGATGTGGTCATCCAGCGACTTTTGCACGGCCGCCGCGCCCAGCGCCAGCGGCGTGCCCGCCAACAGCGTTTCGCGGATCGCATCCATGTCGCCCGCGTGCGACGCGGCCAGGAACGGCACCAGCGCCTGGCGGTACGCCGCCATCGTGGCCTTGTCCGACTCCACCATCTTGCGGTCGGTCTCGTCGTAGATGCGCTCTTTTTCGTATTCGCTGATCACCGAGTCGAACTTCGCGTGCGCATCGTTGTACGCCTTGTCCAGCGCGGTCTTGTCCGGCAGGTTGGAAAACACCGACAAGCGGTAGCCCGCCAGGCGGCTGGCCGCCAGCGCATGTTTTGCCGCGTTCAGGCCGGCAATGCTCGGCAACAGGCGCGATTGCACGGTTTCAAAGCGCTGCTGTGCATGCTTCAGTTGGATCAATCCGTTGGCGCCGACAAAAATCAGGGCCAACAGCGCGACCGACAGGGTCGTTATCAAGCGCTTGGTAATAGTCATGGGTCTTCAGTGGGATGTTGAGATAAGCGACCGGTGCAACCGGTTTTGTCCACTGGCAAGTATCGCGGAATGCCCCAACCGCCGCAAGGCGTTAACGTGACTTTTATATTGAAATTATTAATATGTCTGATTTTTTAAGCAAAGTTCCGTGGCTTGCGAACGTCATCGATGTGCAATTGACCAGCCGGCGGCGGCAACAGCGCGGTGATGACGCCCAGCAGCGGCAGGAAGGCAATGCCCCGGTAGACCGCTTCGATGCCGGCGCGGTCGGCCAGCACGCCCAGCACGGCCGCGCCCAGGCCGCCCATGCCGAACGCGAAACCGAAAAACAGGCCCGACACGGCGCCGATGCGCCCCGGCGCCAGCTCTTGCGCATACACCAGGATGGCGGAAAACGCCGATGACAGCACCAGGCCGATGAGCACCGCCAGCACCGTGGTCCAGGCCTGGTCCGCATACGGCAGCGCCAGCGCGAACGGCGCCACGCCCAGCACCGACATCCAGATCACCGGCTTGCGCCCGATGCGGTCGCCGACCGGCCCGCCGACGATGGTGCCCAGCGCCGACGCGCCCAGGAAATAAAACAGTTGCATCTGCGCGTCACGCATGTCCAGGCCGAACTTGTGCATCAGGTAAAACGTGTAATAACTGCTGATGCCGGCAATATAAAAATATTTCGAGAACACCAGCACCAGCAATACCGCCATCGCGCGCACCACGACCGGGCGCGGATAGGGGCTGGCAGCGCCCACGGCGGGCGCCTGGCCGCGCGCGGCCGGCCCGCGCGCCAGGTGCCGCAGCGCATACCAGCGCCCCACAGGCGCCAACAGCGCCATGCCGGCCAGCGCCGCCACGGAAAACCACGCCACGCTGCCCTTGCCGTAAGGGACGATCACGGCGGCCGCCGCCAGCGGTCCCAGCGCGCTGCCGAGGTTGCCGCCGACCTGGAACAGCGATTGCGCCCAGCCATGGCGGCCGCCCGACGCCAGCCGCGCGATGCGCGACGATTCCGGGTGGAAGATCGCCGATCCCAGCCCGATCAGTGCGGCGGCGGCCAGCACCGCCGCATAGGCGGGCGACCATGCCAGCAACAGCAGGCCGGCAAAGGTGGCCAGCATGCCGAACGGCAGCGAATACGGTTGCGGGCGGCGGTCCGTATACAGGCCGATCAGCGGCTGGAACAGCGACGCGGTCAACTGGTAGGTCAAGGTGATCATGCCGACCTGGACGAAGCTGAGGGTGAATTCCCCCTTCAACAACGGATACAGCGCCAGGATCAGCGATTGCATCATGTCGTTGATGCAGTGCGATGCGCTGACGGCGGCCAGGATGCCGGTGGCGGCGGGCGCTGCGGCGGCGGGCGATGGCGCCGCGGGGGCGGATGAAGCGGTTTGCATGGGACTCCTGTCGATGGTGTGCGAGTCCGTTATCTTAAGCACAATAAACACGTCGTTCTCACGCAAAAGTGGCACAATATCTTTTGAAAAGGACATCCGACCATCTTTCATGCACACGCCCACCCGGCAATACCTGGACGCCATCGACCGCGCCACGTCCGACGTCAGCTGCAAGCCCAACGATTACGCCGCCGATACCTTCATTGCGCGCCACCGCCACAACAAGCACCAGCTGGTGTATGCGGTGCAGGGCGTGTTGTGCGTGCATTCGGACCACGGCCAGTGGATCGTGCCGCCCAACCGCGCGATCTGGATGCCGGCCGGCGTCGACCACTGGATCCGCTGCATCGGCGTCACGCTGATGCGCAGCGTCTACGTGCATCCCGGGGCTGCGCAGCCGCCGCGCGTGGCCATCGCGGCGCCCGGCCAGCCGCGCGCGGTGGCGGTCACGCCGCTGTTGCGCGTACTGATCGTGGCGGCCATGGCGGTGCCGCAACCGTACCTGCGCGATTCGCGCGACGGCAGGCTGATGGCGCTGCTGGTGGACGAACTGGAAGCGCTGCCGACGCTGCCGCTGCATTTGCCGCAACCGGCCGATGCGCGCCTGCGCGCCATTTGCGATGCGTTGCGGGACCAGCCGGACAGCCCGGACACACTGGGCGACTGGGCCGGGCGGCTGGCGGTCGATGTGAAAACCATCCAGCGCCTGTTCGCACGGGAAACCGGCATGACGTTCGGCCAGTGGCGCCAGCAAACCCGCCTGCTGGCGGCGCTGGAACGGCTGGCGCAGGGACACAAGGTGGTGGACGTCGCGCTGGAACTCGGCTACGACAGCCCGAGCGCCTTTGCCACCATGTTCAAGCGCCAGTTCGGCCAGACCCCGAGCCGCTTTTTTGCCTGACCGCGGCAACGCGGCGGGGGATGGCCCCCCGGGCGCCAAGGGCCTGGCGTCACCACGCCGGCGCGGCTTTCAGGTATCCTGACCGCAGACAACCACAGGCGGAACGCATGGAAGTGAGTTCGCAGTCCCCCCAGTTTTCCGGCAGGCCGGGCACGCCGGCGTCCGCGCTGCGCTTGCTGCTGGCCGCCTTGCTGTATTACGCGCTGGCCCGGCTGGGGTTGCTGATGGCGCTGGAACAAAGCAATGCCAGCCCGGTATGGCCGCCGTCCGGCTTTGCCCTGGCGCTGCTGTTGCGCTTTGGCATGCCGATGTGGCCGGCCATCCTGGTCGGCGCGCTGTGCGCCAACGTGGCGGTCTTCAAGTCCAACGGTGTCGCGTCGGACACTGTCATCCTTGCCACATCTGGCGCGATCGCAATCGGCAACACGCTCGAAGGCGTGCTGGCCGCATGGATGACGGAACGCCTGCGCGTGCGCCCGCATCGCATGGAAACGCAGGGCGAGGTGTACCGCTACGTCGGCATCGCGGCCGGCGCCGCGCTGGTGGCGGCCGGCACCGGCGTGCTGATGCTGGGCGTGTCGGGCATCGTGCCCGGGACCGCGCTGCCCGCCGTCGCGGGCACCTGGTGGACCGGCGATTTCCTCGGCATGCTGATCATTTCCCCGCTGCTGCTGGTGCTGTCGCGGCGCCCGCAAGGCGGCGCCGTGCGCGCGGCGTGGGCCGCCTTGCCGCGCATGGCGCTGCTGTTGGGCGCCACCGCCGGCGCGGCGGCGCTGGTCTTCCTGCCGGCGCCGGCCGCCTGGGTGGCGCCGCGCGCCCTGCCCTACCTGCTGCTGGTGTTTATCGTCTGGGCCGCGGTGCTGCACGGGCGCGCCGCGGTCTGCCTGGTGCTGGCCGTGCTGTGCGCCATCGCGGTGCCGGCCACGGTGCTGCAGCGCGGCCCGTTCGTGTCGGGCGTGCTGCAGCATTCGCTGCTGTCGCTGTGCACCTTCCTTGCCATCGTGTCGATCGTGGCATGGGTGCTGGCGGCCGGGTACGCCGGCGACCGCGCGCGCAGCCGGCAGGCGCTGCGGCAGGGCCAGGCGCACCCGCCGCTGTCGTGGATACCGGCGCTGACGCTGGGCCTGGGCGTGGCGGTGACGGTGGGCGCCTGGTCGGTGGTGGACGCCGACACCGAGCGGCGCGCCCAGGAGCGCTTCCACGACGCGGCCGACGCCGTGCGGGAAAAACTCGCGGGCCGGCTGGCATCGTATGAATCGCTGCTGCGTTCGGCCGCGGCGCTGTTCGACGCGTCGGCGTCGGTGGAGCGCGGCGAATGGCGCGCCTTTGTCGCCGCGATCGACTTGCCGCGCAATTACCCGGGCCTGCTGGGACTGGGCTATGCGCGTTACCTGTCCGGTCCCGCGGCCGCCGCGGAACAGGCCGCACTGCGGCGCGAATTCCCGTCATTCCGCATCTGGCCCGAAGGCGAGCGCGAAGCCTACGTGCCGGTGGTGTACCTGGAACCGCAGGACGCGCGCAACCGCGCCGCCATCGGCTACGACATGCTGCTGGATCCGGTGCGGCGGCGCGCGCTGCAGGCGGCCATCCAGAACGGACGCCTGAGCGCGTCCGGGCCGGTCACCCTGGTGCAGGAAATCACCGCCGACAAGCAGACCGGTTTCCTCATGTATAACCCGGTGTACGTGGGCGACGTGCGCAGTACCCAGGAGCTGGGGCCGCCGACGGGATTCGTCTACAGCCCGTTCCGCATGCGCGACCTGATGGCCGGCGTGTTCGGCGGCAGCCTGCAGCAGGTGCGCCTCGATATCTTCGACAGCACGCCGGACGGCGCCCCGATGTACGAAAGCGCGGCCGGCAATGGCCAGGCGGCCAGCTACCTGGGGCTGACCAGCGTCCAGGCGCTGGCGGTGGGCGACAATGGCCACCAGTGGATATTGCGCGTGCGCCCAACCGCCGCGTTCGACGCCACGGTGGACCGTGGCAAATCGCACCTGGTGCTGACCTTGGGCGCCCTGGTCAGCCTGCTGTTCTACGGCGTCAGCTTCAATCTCGTGCAGGCGCGCCAGCGCGCCCAGGTCGACGTGGTCCGCTCGGCGGCCAGCCTCGAGCAGTCCGAAGCACGTTTCAGGCTGCTGACGGAAAACATCGCCAACCACGCCATCGTGCTGCTCGACGCGGCCGGCCTGATCGCCACCTGGAACGCCGGCGCCGCCCGCCTGTTCGGCTATACCGACCATGAAATCGTCGGTTGCCCGCTGTCGTCGCTGGTCGGCGCCGGCCCGGACGCGGCGCAGGCCGCGCGCGCCGCCCTGGACGCCGCGCTGCGGGCCGGCCAGTTCGAAGACCTGGGCGAACGCCGGCGCCGCGACGGCGGTGTTTTCCTGGCGCTGATGCAACTGTTCCCGGTGCGCGGCAAGGATGGCGCCTGCATCGGCTACGCCATGATCCTGCGCGACGTGACGCGGGAAAAAGCCGCGGAGCGCGAATTGAATGAAGCGAAAACCCAGGCCGAGGCAGCCAGCGCGGCAAAGAGCCTGTTCGTGGCCAACATGAGCCATGAATTGCGCACCCCGATGAACGCCGTGCTGGGCGCCGTGCAATTGCTGGACCGTACCCGCCTCAGCGCCGAGCAGGCCGGTTTCGTGCAAATGATTTCCGTGGCCGGCAAGTCGCTGCTGGCCATGCTGAACGACGTGCTGGACTTTTCCAAGATCGAGGCGGGCAAGCTGGACGTGGCGCACGAACCGTTTTACATCGATGACGTGGTCGATGCGCTGGCGCCGGTGATGGCGATCCAGGCCGGCGACAAGGGCCTGGCGGTGGCGATCGACGTGGCGCCCGACGTGCCGGCCAGCCTGGTGGGCGATGCGCTGCGCCTGCAGCAGGTGCTGCTCAACCTGGTGGGCAACGCCATCAAGTTTTCCGAACGCGGCGGCGTGACGGTGTCGCTGGCCACTGTGGCCGGGCCGGACGGCGCGCGCTGGCTGCGCTGCGAAGTCGCCGACAGCGGCATCGGTATCGGCAGCGAGCAGCTGGGCCGGCTGTTTATCCCGTTCAACCAGGCCGACAGTTCGATGGCGCGGCGCTTTGGCGGTACCGGCCTGGGGCTGGCGCTGTCGCGCCGGCTGGCCGCGCTGATGGGCGGCACGCTGGACGTGCGCAGCACGCCAGGCGCCGGCAGCACGTTCGGGTTGCAGTTGCCGCTGCACGCGGGCGCCCTGCCGGAGCGCTACCCGGCGCCGGCCGGGCTGCAGGGCGTGCGCCTGCTGTGCGTGGGATTGACCCCGCAACAGCAGCGCAGCGTGGCGCACATCGTGGCGCGCTGGGGCGGCGTGGCCGACGCCGCCGGCAACGGTGTCGAGGCACGCGCCATGGCGCAGGCCGCGGTGGGACAGGGACGGCCCTATGGCGCGCTGCTGGCGCCGCCCGCCGACATCGCGCTGCTGGCGGCGCCGGCGTTCCTGCGCACGCTGCCCCGGCCGCACCCGCTGCTGATCGAAGCCGCCGCGGCGTACGCGCCGCAAGGCGGGCGCGAAGACGGCGCGGCCGATGCGGTATTGACGCACCCGCTGACGCGCGCCGCGTTGTATGATGCGCTCGTGGCCGGCCCCACCCGGAAAGGGTCCGGCGCCAATGACGTGATGGAACAAGCAATGGAATCGGATGTGCCGGCCGGGCAGACTGCGGCCGAAGCCTACATCGCGGCGCGGCCGCTGCGGGGCTTGTCGCTGCTGCTGGTGGAAGACAACATGCTGAACCAGGTGGTGGCGCGCAACATGCTCGAACATGGCGGCGCAACAGTGCAGATCGCCAACAATGGCGAGGAAGCCGTGGCATACCTGCGCGCCCACGCGAGCGAGGTCGACCTGGTGATCATGGACGTGCAGATGCCGGTCATGGATGGCTTCGAAGCCACGCGCCGCATCCGCAACGAGCTGGGATTGCAGTTGCCTGTGCTGGCCATGAGCGCCGGCGTGACGCTGTCGGAACAGGCCCAGTGCCAGGCGGCCGGCATGGATGACTTCATCGCCAAGCCGGTGGACTGGGCCGCCATGCTGGCGGCCGTGCAGCGCCACTGCGCCCGGGCCGCCGCGGCGGACGGCGGCCTGAGTTGAATCGGCTGTGAATCGGCTGTGAATCGGCTGTGAATCGGCTGTGAATCGGCGGTGAATCAGCGGTAAGCCAGCGGCGCGGCCGGGCGCAGCATGTCCCAGCCCAGCTGGCGGCGGATTTCCTGCATCGACGGCGGCGGGCAGCGCTCGGCCTGGCGCGCTTCCAGGTATTGCCGGATTTGTTCCTTGGTCGGGTGCTTTTGCTGCGTCATCTCGATGCTCCTGATTGCGGCGATGCTGCGATTGATCTGGTCCTGCCGGATCAATATTAGGCCGATGGCTGCTCAATTTCCAATCAAGTTCCTGATAACCATGATATCGGTTTCGATATCGGTTCCCCGCGACAGGGAGTGCCGGCTCAGTTCGGCCGCGACGCCATGGCCGGCAGCGATTTCCAGCTCAGGATGCCGGGCGTCTTGAAATGCACGGTGCGCAGGCCGGCCTTGCGGGCCGCCAGCAGGTTGGGCAGCGAGGTATCGATCAAGACGGTTTCTTCCGCGTGCACGCCCATGGTGCGCAGCGCCAGCGCATGCATGCCGTCATGCTGGCGGTGCGGCGCGTCGTGGCGCGAGGCCACCAGCGTGAACTTGCTGTTGACGTCATTGCCGAACAGGTGTTCCAGCAGTGCCGACGCGGACGGCGCCGGCAAGTCGCTGATCACGCCCAGCTTGCAGCCGGCGTCCAGCGCATCCTTGATCAATTGCACGCCGCGCGGGTTGGCTTCCGGCTTGCGCTTGGCCAGCGCCGCGTGGAAATGGCGGTGGTGCGCCGCGTGCAGGTCGATGGCGCGCGGGCGGCGGGCGCCCTTCCCGCCTTTATCACATTGGTCGGCGGCGTCCTGCTGTGGCAACGCCACGTCCAACACCCGGGTCCAGCCCACGGTGGAGGCGACTTCACGCAATTCCGGCACGCTCCAGCGCAGCGGCACGCCAGTGCCTTCCATCGCGGCGCGGCACGCGGCCAGGTGCAGCGGGGCCGTATCGAACAGGATTTCATCCAGGTTCAACAGAATCGCATTGATCGTCATGGCTTTTTCCTCGTAATGGACACTTGGGACACATGGGACACATGGGGAACAGCCAATATACGATTGTTAATGCAAGATGAAAAATTAATTATTATTCGTAATTGATAAGCTAAACCTTATGCATTTACCGCACCGCGCCCATGGCTTGGCCGGACTGCGGCGATTCCAACAACCTGCCGTGGCGCTCCAGCAGCTGCGGCAGCGTCATCGGGCGGCCCAGCAGGTAGCCCTGCACCAGCGAACAGCCGAACTGGCGCAGGTAGCCCAGCTGGGCGTCGGTTTCCACGCCTTCCGCGATCACGCCGATGCCCATGTTGCGGCCCAAATCCAGCATGGTGCGCACGATGGCGCAATCGTCGCGTTCGCGCGGCACGCCCTGCAGGAACAGGCGGTCGATCTTCAGCGAGGCGATCGGCAGGGTCTTCAGCAGCGACAGCGACGAATACCCCATGCCGAAGTCGTCGAGGCTGATCTCGAAACCGAGTTGCGCCAGCTTGCGCATGATGGGGAGCGAGGTGTCGATGTGCGTCATCACCATGTTTTCCGTCAGTTCGATCTGCAGGCTGCGCGGATCGACGTGGGCGGCGCGCACGGTGGCCATCAGTTCGGCCGGCAGGCTGGCGTCGAGGAATTCCGGCGCCGCCATGTTGATGTGCACCTTCACCCCGTGCAGCCCCGCCGCGTGCATGCGCGGCAGGTCGCGGCACACCTGCTGCACCACCCAGCGCCCCAGGTGCACGATCAGCCGGCTTTGCTCGGCCACCGGGATGAACTGGTCGGGCGGCACGATGGCGCCGTCGGCCTTGCGCCAGCGGATCAGCGCTTCCACCGCCTGCAGCGCTTCGCCGTGCGGGTCCATGATGGGCTGGTAGGCCAGGAAGAATTCGCCGCGCTCGAAGCCATGCTGCAAGTCCGACAGCATGATCAGCTGCTTCGCCAGCACGTCCTGTTCCGCGCCCTGCGCATCGCTGTAGTGGCTGATACGGTTGCGGCCGTTGCGCTTGCTGGCGTACATCGCGGCGTCGGCCGCGTGCAGCAGTTGCGCGGTATTGGCGCCATGGGCCGGGAACATGCTGATGCCGATGCTGGCCGATACCGACAGTTCGTGGCCCATGTAGTGGAACTGTTCGCGCGCGCAGGCGCCGACGCGCTGGGCCAGCGCTTCCACGGCGGGCGGTTCCAGGCCATAGCCGGTCATCATGGCGAATTCGTCGCCGCCCAGGCGCGCCACCACGGCGCCGGCCGGACCGGCCGCCCCTTCCTGGGCCAACTGGCGCAGGCGCTCGGCAAACGCCTTCAGCACCACGTTGCCGGCCGCGTGGCCAAAGGCGTCGTTGATGGGCTTGAACTGGTCCAGGTCGATGTACAGCACGCCGAAGCCGGCCGCCGGCGGGCACTGTTCGCATGCGCGGTCCAGCAGGTAATGGAAGTGCGCGCGGTTCACCAGTCCCGTCATTTCATCGGTCTGCGCCAGCACGCGCATGCGCTCCTGCTGCGCCATGCGCTGCGCGGTCTGGGCGATCAGGGCGCTGATGGACTCGGCCAGCCCCGGCAATTGCGCTTCGCGCTGGCGCGGTTCGCGCGAAAAGAATTCCAGGATGCCGGCGCTGTGCAGGCCGCCGTCGCCGCCGGTATAGGTGACGGGAAAGAAATAGCCCGACTGCAGGCCGCAGCGGCGCGCGCTGGCAAAACGCCCGCCCGCTTCGGTATCGGTGCCGGCGTCCACCCATTGCGCCTTGCCGCTCCACACCTGGCCCAGCAAGCCATGCTGCGTATCGCCGGCCGCCGCCGTCGTCACGGCGCGCAATTCCGCATAGTCGCCGTTGGCCGCGTGCCACACGTGGCGGCAGCGCAGCAGGCCGGGACGGCCTTCCAGTTCCTCGCGCACCCAGAACGCGCCCCAGTCCCAGCCCAGTTCATCGCACACCAGCTGGATGATCTTGTGGATCGCGGCGTCGAACGTATCGGTGCCGATCAGGTATTGCGTCAATGCGAAACTGAACCGCTCGCGCATGGCCGCGTGCTTGGTGGACGTGATGTCGACCACCATGCCGGCCACGATGGCGTCGCCCTCGCGCACCACCGGCTGCACCTTCATCCACCGCGTGCCGCGCCCCGGCGCGCTGACGCGGAATTCGCACGCCTCGCCCAGCTGGCCGTCGCTGATCGCATCGAACGCGCCCCGCAGGCGCCCCGCGTCCTGGGGCGCCACGTGCGCCAGCGCTTCAGCCACGTCATGGCAGCCGCTGGCGGCGATCCCCAGCAGCGAGGCCGCCATCGCAGACAGGTACAGGCGCCCATGCCGGTATTCATACCACCAGCGCCCCAGTCCCGCCGCCTCGTCGACCGCGCTGGCGCGCAGCGCCCGTTCACGCACGATGTGCCGGGCGTCGCTACGCCGGGCGTCGCTACGCCGGGCGTCGCAATTTGCCCCGTCACCCGCCCCCGCCCCGGGCAGCGCCAGGGCTGCGGCCAACATGTCTTCGCGCGGGAATTGCAGGCAATCGTTCTTCATGGTCTTCCAATTCTTGGTACGGCATTTGCACCATCGTTTGCACCATCGAGGTGCGTCTGCGGCCCAATTTTGATCAAAACTCACAGGCGCAGCACGGGCCGGGGAACTGCATGATGCACAGCAGCAATTGCCGTGCCATGCGCACTCCGCCACGAAGAATGCGCGCCGATGGTATGATCGCTTGATTAATCATGACAATAGATCAACAGCTCCGGGAGATTGTATGACCAGGCACAGGGGAAGACAGCGCGCGCACGCGCTGGCGGCGGGCGCCATGCTGGCGGCCAGTGGATATGCGGCGGCGCAGGCGGCGGGCCAGCCCGCGACGGGCAGCGTAGCCACGGCGGAGACGCCGATCCGCGTTGAAATCACGGGTTCGGCCATCAAGCGGGTGGAAGCGGAAACCGCGCTGCCGGTGCACATCATCACGCGCGCGGAAATGGACAAGGCCGGCGTCACCACGGCGGCCGAACTGATTGCCCGCATTGCCGCCAACCTCAATGGCTTGACCGACGGCGCCAGCATCAACGTCGGCGGCTATGACCAGAAAGGCTTCAACAGCGCCAACCTGCGCGGCATCGGCACCTCGTCCACCCTGGTGCTGCTCAATGGCCGCCGCATGGCGAACTTCGCCTCGCCCGGCGACGATACCGGCGTGGACTTGAATTCGATCCCGGCCGCCGCGCTGCAGCGCGTCGAAGTGCTGCTCGACGGTGCTTCGTCGCTGTACGGCACCGACGCCATCGGCGGCGTGATCAACTTCATCACGCGGCGCGACTTCCAGGGCCTGGAATTGAGCGCCTATGGCGCGGCCACGCGCGAAGGCGGCGCCGGCAAGCGCACCTTCACCGTCACCGGCGGCCTGGGCGACATCGTGCAGAACGGCTTCAACGTGTTCGGCGTGGCGGACTTCCAGCGCACCGACAGCCTCAGCACGTCGCAGCGCAGCTTCATCAAGGACTTGAAGATCGAGGAGCGCCTGGGCCACCTGCTGTCGGGCTTTACCAGCCCGGCCAATATCCGCCTGACGTCGGCGCAGCGCGACCATTTGCAGGACATCGGCTTCACCATCAACGGCAAGCCCATCGTCAACCGCCTGATCAACCTGTCCGCGCCCAATTGCGCGCCGCCCGCCAACCTGTACCTGCCGCAGGGCACCGGCGGCGAAAACGGCTGCACCTATAACTACATGGGCGACACCGAACTGTATCCGAAGTCGGAGAAATCGAGCTTCCTGGGCCGCGCGGTGTTCCAGCTCAACCCTGTCGCGCAGCTGTACGCCGAGGCGTCGTATGCGCGCGCCCGCACGCATTACGTGGGTTCGTCGGCGCGCACGCGCGGCTACATCGATTACCGCATGGTGCCGCAACTGGCCAACACCGGCCTGGACCAGCTGGACGACGACGTGCCGGGCGAACTGGAATTGCGCATGCGCCTGTTCGAAGCCGGCCGCCGCACCAGTGAACTGACCAGCACCGGCACGCGCCTGGTGGTGGGCGTCAATGGCACGTCCGGCGCATGGGATTACGACGTGGCCGTCAACCACAGCGTCAATACCGTGGCCGACAAGGATACCCACGGCTACCTGCTGTACGACAAGCTCCAGCAAGGCATCGCGGACGGCACCATCAACCCGTTCGGCCCGTCCAGCGCGGCCGGCGTGGCGCTGCTCAATTCCATCCAGGTCAATGACGACGTGCGCCATTCGCGCGGCGTGATGGACAGCGTGGACTTCAAGCTCACGCGCCAGCTGTCGGCCCTGGCCGGCGGCCCGATGGCGGTGGCGCTGGGCGGCGAAGTGCGGCGCGAGCGCACGTGGTTCAATCCGTCGCAACTGCTGATGAGCGATAACATCAATGAAGACTTCGCGCCGGAAGGCGGCCGTCCCACCAGCGACAACCGCACCATCGCCGGCCTCTATGGCGAATTGCTGCTGCCGTTCGCGCCGCAGTGGGAAGCCCAATTGTCGGGCCGCTACGACCACTACCAGGTGGTGGGCGGCGCGGCCAGCCCGAAAATCGGCGTCAGCTACCGTCCGCGGCAGGGCGTGCTGTTGCGCGGTTCGGCCGGCCGCGGCTTCCGCGCGCCATCGATGACGGACCTGTTCCGTCCAACCGTGGTCAGCGTGACCGCCACCCTGCCCGACCCGGTCTATTGCGCCACGGTGGAAAACAATTACGCCGACTGCGCCGACAACTGGGAAACCCGCCGCTACAGCAACAAGAACCTGAAGCCCGAGCGCAGCCGCCAGTTCTCGCTGGGCGCCGTGTGGGCCGCCACCGACCAGGCCAACATCACGCTCGATTACTGGAACATCAAGCGCACCAACCTGATTTCCGAAATCGGCGATGACATCATCCTGGGCAACCTGGCGAAATACGGCAGCCTGGTGCACCGCGACGAAGACGGCTTGATCGAATACATCGAGCTGCGCAAGGAAAACCGCGGCGCGCAACAGGCCTCGGGCCTGGACCTGACCGTGGACTGGCGCGGCGCGGCCACGCCGCTGGGCCGCTTCGGCGCGCGCGTCAACGGCACCTACGTGCTGAAGTCGCGCATCCAGAATGCGCCGGGCGACGCCTACGTCAGCAACCTGGGGCGTTTCGTCACCGACAGCGCGGTGCAGCGCTGGCGCCATACCGCCACCTTCGACTGGGAAAAAGGCCCGCTGTCGGCCTACCTGTCGCACACGTATTCGTCGGCCTATGAAGACCAGAACTCGGCCATCAACGTCGACAATGGCACCGTGGTGGCGCGCAACCGCGTGAAGGCGTATTCGCTGTGGGACATGTCGGCCACCTATGCGGCCACCAAACGGTGGAAGTTGCGCGCCGGCGTGCAAAACATCTTCGACACCAGCCCGCCGTTCTCGAACCAGGCCTACTTCTTCATTTCCGGCTACGACCCGACGTATACGGACCCGCGCGGACGGCGCTGGTTTGGCAGCGCGACGTACTCGTTCAAATAAGCAAGCCCCTTCCCCACCTCCCGCTGGTCCGCCGGCGGGAGTTCCGCTCAACCGGCAGTTGACCGCGCGGAACCAAGTTCGTCCTGGACAAACTTAGCTCCAAGGTTAGCTGCTGCACCGACCTTGCGCCACGCCATCGCTACGATGGTTGCCGTTGCGGCCATTCCGGCCCGCGCGCAACCAGGAGCCCAAGATGGATTCGATCAACCAGCAGCAACCCGAAAGCAACCATTGCGACCTGTCCGGCCCGGACGCGATCCAGCGCATCCGCGACATGGTCGACGAGGCCAAGACGTGCTTCTTTTGCACTTCCGGCAATGTCCGCCCGATGAGTCCCCTGGAAGTCGACGACCAGGGCAACCTGTGGTTCCTCAGTTCCGAGGACAGCCACAAGAACGATGAACTGGCCGCCAATCCGGCCGTACGCCTGTACTTCCAGGGTTCCGCCCGTTCCGGCTTCCTTTACCTGGACGGCCAGGCCACGGTTTCGCGCGACAAGCAGCGCATCCATGAACTATGGAGCTTCGCGCTGAAGACGTGGTTTACCGAGGGCGAGGACGATCCTCGCATCACGGTCATCCGCGTAACGCCGACCCAGGGCTATTACTGGGACAACAAGCACGGCGACGCCGTGGCCAGCGCCAAGATCGTGGTCGGCGCCGCGCTGGGCATGACGCTCGACGACAGCATCGAAGGCAACCTGCGCGTGGCCTGACGCGCGGTGCTACCCTTGCAGCCGGCGCAGCACGGCCGGCACGATCAGCTTGTGGATGGGGGCGACCGGGATCATGTAAAGCCGCCCCAGCAAGCCATGCAGGTGCACCACGGTCGATACGGCAACAGCATCCCGCCCCTCCTCGCGCACCTTGCATACCGAGACCTGGACCCGCAGGTGCCGGTCATCGTCGCCCAGGATGACTTCATCGTCGGACACGCTCAACACCTTGAAGATACCGGCGCGGTCGCCCGGCCGGTATTCCGCGGCAGCCTTGGCGGCCTTGACGCCATCGAGGCTGCCGAGGTTTTTCAATCCGGCCAGCGCCACCACGCGGTTACGCACCGCCATCAGGAAATGCACCCAGCGCGGCGTGCGCCGCACCGTGTCGAGGTACATTTCCATCGCCGTGCGCCGGTGCGGCGGCAGCACGGTTTGCCAGCAATCGGAAAAATATGCGCCAGGCAGCACGGCGTGCAGGCGGCTGGCGGCGGGTATCGTGGTTTCGTGGATGCGCGGTTTCATTGACAGAAGAGTAACACAGTCCGGCCGGCCCCGGCCGCTGTGGCGCTGCCGATACGCAGTGCGACAGAAAGTTGCGCAAGTTCAACCTCCCTACTACATTACTCGGACAGAACAATTCGATGCCCGGGAGGCGCCATGCTGTCCAATATGACGATAGGCAAGCGGTTGGGTTTGGGTTTTGCGGTAATCCTCGCGATTTCCGTGGCCATGTCGGTGATGTCGATCTGGCGCCTCCAGGTGGCCGCCGACACCACGCGCAAGATGATGCAGCAGCCGCTGGCGAAGGAACGCATGGTCAGCGACTGGACCCGCAACATCTATGCGGCCGTGCGCCGCACCACGGCGATCGCGAAAAGCAGCGACACCACGCTGGGCCAGTTCTTCAGCGCCGACCAGAAGGAAGCCAGCAAGTCGTCGTCCGAACTGAAGGCCGCGGTGGAACCGCTGCTGACGTCGGAAAAGGAACAGGCGCTGTACAAGAAAATCACCGCCACGCGCGAGCGCTACAACCATGCGCGCGATACCGTCATCAAGCTGAAGGGCACCGGCGACTCGGACCAGGCGGCCACCATCTTCGAGCAGCAATACCTGCCGGCATCGGTCGAGTACCAGCAACTGATGCAGGAACTGTTGACGTTGCAGCGCAGTGAAATCGACCACCTGGCCAGCGAGATCGATGCGATGTCGGCCCGCAGCGCCAACATCCTGATGGCGCTGGCCGCAGTGCTGGTCCTGGTGGGCACCGTATATGCGTGGCGCCTCACCGTCGGCATCGTGGCCCCGCTCAAGGACGCGGTCGGCGCGGCGCACCGGGTGGCGTCGGGTGACTTGACGGCTCCCATCCATGCCTCCGGCAACGATGAAATCAGCCAGCTGCTGGCCGCGCTCAACGACATGCGCAACGCGCTGCAGGGCGTGGTGGGCGGCATCCGCGCCAGCACCGACACGATCACTACCGCGTCGCACGAAATCGCCAGCGGCAACGCCGACCTGTCGGCCCGGACCGAATTGCAGGCCACGTCACTGGAAAGCACGGCGCGCGCCATGAACGACCTCACCGCCACCGTGCGCAAGAACGCGGACAACGCCGGCGAAGCCAACCGGCTGGCCGTATCGGCGTCGGGCAGCGCCGGCAAGGGCGGCGAAGTGGTGGCCGAGGTGGTCAACAACATGAGCGCCATCAAGGCCAGTTCCGACAAGATCGTCGACATCATCAGCGTCATCGACGGCATCGCATTCCAGACCAATATCCTGGCGCTGAACGCCGCCGTCGAAGCGGCGCGCGCCGGGGAACAGGGGCGCGGCTTTGCGGTGGTGGCGTCCGAGGTGCGGACCCTGGCGCAGCGCTCGGCGGCCGCCGCCAAGGAAATCAAGGAATTGATTTCCGGCTCGGTGGAACAGGTCGAAGCCGGCAACCGGCTGGTGGGCGAGGCCGGCAAAACCATGGCGGAAATCGTCGGCGAAGTGCGGCAGCTGGCCGCGCTGATGCAGGAAATCACCGAGGCCGGCATGGCGCAGAGCCAGGGCATCGAACAGGTCAACCGCTCGGTCGGCGAAATGGAACAGATGACACAGCAAAACGCCGCCCTGGTCGAACAGGCCGCGGCCGCCGCGGCCAGCATGAAAGACCAGGCCGACGTGCTGGCGCAAACCGTCAGCGTGTTTAAGCTGGGCGGCGACGCCCATCACGCCCACCACGCCATGCACGGGTCCCACGCCGCCGGCAAGGCGCTTGCCAAGCCGCGGCCCGCGCTCAAGCGCGTGCGCGCCTGACCGGGCCGCGCGCCCGCGCCGGCAGCGGCGGGCGCGCCATCAATACCTGTCATCGAAGGCAAAGATCGGCTTGCGTTTGGCCCACGCGCCTTTCGTGAAGTCCGGGAAGTCAAGCGTCTGGAACCCTTGCGCGATCGACTGTTCGGACAGCGGCGTGATCGCGCTCCACGTCACCGCGTCATGGATATCGATCGGCATCGGCGCTTGCGCCTTCAGCGCTTCGACGAAGGCATGGATCACGAAATAATCCATGCCGCCATGGCCGGCGCCTGCCGCCTGCGACTGGTATTTGCGCCACAGCGGGTGGTCATACTTGTCCTGGTATGGCTGGAAGTCGTCCCACTGGTGCGGTTTGCTGACACCCTCGATATGGATCGAATGGTTGACGTCCATCCACAAGCCATTGGCGCCCTGCACGCGGAACCCCAGTGAATACGGGCGCGGCAGTGAGGTATCGTGCTGCAACAGGATGGTTTCCCCGTTTTCGCACGACAGCGTGGTGGTGACCACGTCGCCGAGCTTGAATTTCACTTGCGCATTCGGGTGCGCCGCGCCGCCCTGCCTGGCGATGTATTCGTGCAGCCCGCGCGCCTTGGTGGCAAACGTATTGATGCGCGTAAAGCGGTTGCCACGGTTGATGTTGGTGTACATCGCGCACGGGCCGATGCCATGGCTCGGATACAGCTCGCCATTGCGCCGCACCGAGTGTTCGGTGCGCCAGCGCGCTTCCGACCAGCCTTTGGCGCCGAATTCCACGCCGCTGCCATAGGGCTTGGCCGGGTCGCCATTGTTGAACTTCACTGCGCGCAAATCATGCTGGTACCCCCCTTGCAGGTGCAGCAATTCGCCGAACAGGCCAGAGCGCACCATTTGCAGCACCGCCATCACGTCGCGCCGGTAGCAGACGTTTTCCAGCAACATGTAAGGCGTGCCGGTCTTCAATTGCGTTTCCAGCACGTCCCAGTGGTCTTGCAGCGTGACGCCGGCCACCACTTCGCAGCCGACCGGCACCCCGGCCCGCATGGCGTCGATCGCCATCGGCGCGTGCCATTCCCACGGCGTGGCGATGATCACGCCGTCGAGCATTTGCGCATCGAGCATGGCCCGATACGCATGCGGGTCGCCGGGCTTGCCGCCGGCGTCGCCCCCGGCCGCGCCAAATGTGCGCGGGCGCGGCTTGCCGGCCTTTTCGGCCATGGCCAGCGCCTTGCCCAGCATGATCGGTTCGATGTCGCACAGCGCCGCCACTTCCACGTCGTCGCGGCGCAGCAGTTCGCGCAGCAAGACCTGGCCGCGCATGCCGGTGCCGATCATGCCGATGCGCAGGCGCTCGCCGCGCCCGGTGGCGGCAAAGGCGCTCGGCGCGGCAAGGGCTCCCGCCAGCGCCGCTGTGGCGCCAGCCGCGGCGCCAAGGAAGCGGCGCCGGTTGATACGTTGTTCCATGATGTGTTCCTTGGTGTGTTCTTTGGTATATTCCGGTCCCGTCATCAGCGGAACTGGTAGCTGGCCGACAGCGCGATCTGGCGGCCAAACAGGTTCTGGCTGTGGTTATAGCCCTCCCAGCCGTTCGGGTCATAATAAGGGCGCTTGTTCAGCACGTTTTTCACGTTCAGGCCCAGGTCCAGGTTCCTCACGGGTTTCCACGTCACGCCGAGGTTGACCGTGGTGTACGACGGCGCGCCATCGCACGATTGCTTCGGCATCTCGACGCCGGCCGCCTTGCAGGTGCCTGGCGCATTGTCCGTATCCCATGGACCATATCCCCACTTGGTCCCGCCGCTGTGGTTGACGAACACACTGGTGACGAAATCGGCATAGCTCCAGTCGGCGTTGAAGGTGGCGCGCACGCGCGGCGAATCATAATAGCCGACGTAGTTGCCGGAGAAACCTTCGCCGTCGTCGGAATTGTATGTCTCGCGCTTGCGGATGGTGGCGGCGATGCCGGTGGCCAGCTTGCCCCAGCCGCCCAGCGAAAAACGGGTGCGCGCATCGATGTCGAAGCCGTCGATCAGGGTACGGCCGCGGTTCGAATAAGAGTTGATCAGGCCGCCCAGGTTGCCGACCGAGTACTTCGGCACGCCGCCCGCGCACGCCGCGGCATTGGCCGGGTTGGCGCACATGGCCGCCACCGCCGCCATGTTGGCGCGGTCGGCATCGGTCAGTTCGCTGCGGATGGCCTGGCTGGTGCCGGCCAGCCCCGGACCATATTTTTCCACCAGTTGCGTGAACAGCTGGTTGAAGTCCTGGCGCACGATTTCATTGCGGCGGTAGACGAACCAGTAGTCGAGCGAGACACTGACGTCGCGCGCCGGCTGCAGCACGATACCGGCCGTGGAAATCTTCGCCTTTTCCGGCTGCAGCAGCGGGTTCGGCGGCGTCAGGCCGCCCACCGTGGTCGAGCAGTTGGAATTGAGCAGCCCCTTGCCCAGGTCGGCGTCGGTCTTGCTGGCCGATTTCATCAGGAGGCGCGCAATCGCGTTCGTTTCGTCGCAGCGCACCGTGTCGCGGATGCCGCCCACCTGCGCAAACACGCCGCCGCTGCCCGATTCGGCCAGGTTGGGGGCGCGGAAACCTTCCGAATATGTGCCGCGCACCATCAGTTCCGGCCGCGCGCGCCACTGCACGCCGATTTTCGGCGCCACGTTGGCGGAGAAATGCGGGTATTTGTCGAGGCGCGCGGCCGCGTTGACTTCCAGCGTGTCCGATATTGGCACCACCACTTCGCCAAACAGAGACGCGATGGTGCGCTTGCCGTCGAACCACGAACCGCCCTGCTGCGTGATCAGGCCATTGGCGGCGTCGGCATTGCCTGGCGTATCGAAGCTTTCGCGCATCAGGTTGGCGCCGAACGCAGCGCGCACTTCACGCCCGCCCAGCTCGAACAGGGTGCCTTCGATCTTGCCGTCCCACGTGATCAGCTTGGTCCACGACTGGATGTCGAAAGTGGGATAGGCTTCGCGCAGCAGCGCGGCATTGGCGTCGCTGATCACGCCGAACTTGTAGGCCGGGTTGTCGGCGATGTAGGTGCGGCCCGTGACCGGATCCTTCGTGACCGGGCCGAACGCCTTTTCAAAGCCCCTGGTGTTGACGTTGATGGTCTGGTACAGCACCGAATGGCTGCCGGCCACCGCGAGCGCCGATTCGAAGTCCCAGCCTTTCAGCCACCCGCTGTCCAGCGAGCCGCGCACGCCGGCCATCACGCGGTAATTGTCGTCCGTGTTTTTCTGGCCGAAGTGGCCCACGGCATCCTGCATCAGGTAATTCAGGCCGGCCGCGCCGCCCATGATGCCGGCCATGTCGGCATCGAGCTTGCCTTTCAGGTAAACGTTGTTCGGGCCCAGGTAGGGGTAGCTGAACGTATTGAGCCGGGTGCCGGTATTGCGCGAAAACCAGTTGTTGGTGGTGCCGCTGTTGAAGCTGCGCGGGCCGTTTTCGCCGCGCATCCTGATGTGCGTCAGCGCCGCTTCCGCAAAACCTTCCATGTCGCCGCCCAGCTTCACGCGGCCGCTTACGAACGCCGTGGCGCGGTCCGAGGTCGGTCCGGTGTCGATCGCATATGGCAGGTTGTTCCACACGCAGCGCGTGCCCGACGCTTCCGTGATGGCGTTCGCGCAGCCGGCCACGGCGCGCTGGGTGCGGGCATTGTTTTTCAGCGGGTCGAACACGAAGAACGTGCCGGGGTTCAGCACGCCCGGTTCGCTGCCGGTGCCGATGCGGAAATTCGAAATGAAGTTCGGGTTGTTGACGTAGAAATAGTCGGGCCGCTTGAGGTAGGTGTCGGCCAACGCGATGCGGTCGCGCTGGTAGACGTTGACGGACGCATAGATGTTGTAGCCATCGCTGTCGAGGTCACCGGCGCCGCCGATCAGGCTGGCCTGGCGCTCGCCATACGATTTTACGCTGGGCGAACTGTCGCTGCTGGCGCGCGCTTCCACGCCGCGGTAATTCTTTTTCGTGATGACGTTGATCACGCCGGCCACCGCATCCGAGCCATACACGGCGGACGCGCCATCGGTCAGCACTTCCATCCGCTCGATGGCGGCGGCGGGAATCGCATCGATGTTGACGAACATGGTCTGGAAACCGGACGGCGCGCCATAGAACGACAGGCGGCGGCCGTTGAGCAGCACCAGCGTGCCCTGCGCGCCCAGGCCGCGCAGGTTGGCTTGCGAGCCGCCGTCCGAGCCGGTGAACATGGAGCGGAAATCCTGCTGCGCCGGGCGCGCCGCCGGCAGGTTGTCGAGCACCTGCATCAGCGTGCGGGCGCCCATGTTTTCAATTTGCTTCGCATCGATCACCTGCACCGGCGACGCGGTTTCCGCATTGATGCGTTTCAGGCTGGAGCCGGTGACTTCCACCCGCACCAGCTTGTCGTCTTTGGTTGCCGCCGGGTCGGCGCCTTCGGCGGCGCGGGCGGCGGTGGCCAGCCCGGTCGCCAGTCCTGCCGCCGCCAGCGCGGCGATCATGGTCTTGATTTGCATGTGCGTCTCCTTGTTTTCAGTGGTCGTGAGGATGCACGCCGCCCTCCCCCATGCGGAGGGGGGAACGTGGTTGGATTCGGTTGATGGTCGGGCGGGCCCGCAGGCCCCGGGGTTATGGCGTTCGCTCGGTGGCGCGGGCGCTCGCGCCTTCGGCCCCGGTCAGCATCGCATTGGCCCAGTTGCCGCAGACGTTCGCGGGCCGGCTGCCGCGCGCACCCACGGTGCGCAGGCTCAGTTGGGTCAGGCCGCGGATGTCGAGTTCCGGCTTGACGACGGCGGGCGCCGTGACCAGGCCGCTGTCGTACAGCAGCCGGTCACCGCTCCAGACCTGGAATTGCAGGCCACCGGCGTCCCGGCAGCTGTCGTCCACGCCAAGGTCGGCGCGCAGCAAATTCCAGTTCCCGGCCAGCTGCAGGTCGATGCGGCCCGCCGGTCCCATGCCGAGGCCCTTGTGGAACCTCAGTCCGTTCATGCGCATGGTCGTCGCATTCCTTGCGCCGCTGCCGGCGCGGTAGGGCTGGTCGCGGCCCGGCGCATTGGCCGGCAGCAAGTCCGAGACGTTGCGCTGCACTTCGTCGCCTTCCTTCACCACGTGTTCCAGGATGCGGAACTCCGACAGCGTGATGGGCGGCACGTCCTTCGCGGCGGACGCGTCGAACGCCCTGGCGGCATTGCCTTGCGCCGCCGTGACCATCGGGTCGGCCGTTTCCGCGCCGTCGCCGTCCGGGTTGTGCACGGTCAGTACGCGGAAACGCAACAGGCGCCCGATCGAAGGCGGGAACGCAATGCGCTGCGTGCCCTGCTCCAGCTTCAGGCGGCCCGTGTGCACCGGCTTGCCCCACTCGCCATTGCTGTCGGCAAGGTAGATTTCATAGTCGCGCACCTGGCCGTATTTCCAGTTGGCGTCCGTGCGCGGCGCCAGTTCGATGCCGTCCACCAGGCGTCGCTCGGTGAAGCCGATGGTCCATTCGTGCGGGCCGCTCTTGATGGCCTGGCTGCGCACCGTGCGGAACCACGTGCCCGGCTTGCCGTCGAACGCGTTTTCCAGCGGATGGCCGGGTTCCTCGAACGGGCGCGAGACCACCACCATGGCGTCGGCCGGCAGCGCGCGGCCCAATGCCGGCGCCGGGGGGAAATCGCCGTCGGCGCGCGCCACCGCCACCTGGCCGTGGATGGCGATGCGCCGCGGCTGGCGGATGTCGTGCGCGGCAGTCTTCACCAGCACCGTGCCGCCGCGCTCCATGGCGTCGTAGTACCAGCCTTCATCGGCGGCGTCATAGGCGGCGCGCAGCGCCAGTCCCGGCAGCGCGCTGCCATCGGCTTCCACCAGCGTGGGACGGGACGCGGCCAGCATGCGCAGTGCATAGGCGCGGCGCGCCAGCTGGCCGTGGTAGCTGCCCGCCACCGGTTCGATCCCGACCGCGACGGCGCCGCCGCTGGTGGCCATGGTGAAGCGCTGCTGGCTGTACTCGCCCTGCTGGTAGCGGCGCGTGCTGCCATCGTCCTCGTACAGCGTGAAGGTGGTCGCGCCGTCCTGCGCCTGCGGGTACAGGTCGAGGGTCACCACGTCCTTCGGCTTCTCGCCGTCATACAGCGCTTCGGGATACATCGGCAGGATGGCGCCGGCGCGCACCAGAACCGGCAACTTGTCCAGCGTGACCTGCATGTCGATGTCGCGGCCGGCCTGGCCGGCCGTGACCTGGCGGCCATCCCAGTAATCGAACCACTGGCCCTGCGGCAGGTGGATGCCCTTGCGCCAGCCCTGCGTGACGGCCTGGCTGCGGTAGACCGGCGCCACCAGCAGGTCGCGCCCCAGCATGAACTGGTATTTGTGGGTTTCCAGCAGCGCGGACGGATCATCCTGGTAATCCCACATCAGGCCGCGCACCAGCGGCGCGCCGCTTTGTTCGGCGTCGCGCGCCAGCGTGTACATGTATGGCGTCAGGCGCAGCTTGAGTTTCAGGTAGCGCCGGTTGATCGAGCGGTATGGCTCATCGAACCACCATGGATGCTTGCGCGCGGCCTGCGACCAGCCGGACATGCCCATCAGCACCGGCGTGAAGCTCTTCCACTGCAGGTCGCGGGTATAGGTTTCCGGGCTGCCGCCAAAGATCGCATCCACGTCGCCCGTCGCATAGGCCTGGCCGGACAGGCCGGACCCGATCAGGGTGGGAATGTGCCAGCGGATGTAATCCCAGCTGGCGCTCTGGTCGCCGGTCCACGCCACCGCGTAACGCTGCGTGCCGGCCCATCCCATCACGGTCCAGATGAAGGGGCGGCTGTCGGAGTTGTTGAGAATGCCGTCATAGGCCGACTTGTTGGCGTCCAGTGAAAACTGGTAACCCTTGCCGGTCCATGCCACGTCGAGCTTTTGCACGCGGCTGCCGGCCTGGCCGACTTCCCAGGCGATCTTGTCGACGCCGTTTTCCGTCCACAGGCCGGTGCGGAAGCCATAACCGGCCAGGCCCTTGACGGTTTCCGGCAGCGCCGTGTAGCCACAGCCATAGCCGTCATTGGGCAATATCCAGCCGCCCGGCATGTCGTGCTCGCGGTATTTGCGCGCCACCGATTCCACCACGTCCGGCGTCTTGCCGGTCGGGCCGTCGCTCCACCCGGCCGGCACCGTGCCGGGCTTTTTCACGTTGTCGCCATCGTTGTAGCAATCGGCGTCGCCATATTCCAGCGCCCAGCGCGGCAGCAGGCGCGCGCGCCCGGTCCACTCGGTATAGCGGGCCAGCACATCGCGGATATCGTTGCCGACGAAGTAATATGCGTCGAAGCGCTGTTCCGCGTGCTGCAGCACGCTCCGGTCTTGCTGGCGCAAATCATAGACGCCATCCGACCAGGTGTTGCGCAACACACCCCAGCCTTTGGAACTCATCAGGAATGGCGCGGGACTGGGGCGGTCGCCCTCTTCCCAGCCGCCCGAATACGACACGTGCAGCTGGCGGCCCTTGAATTCAAAGCGGCCGTTTTGCTGGCCGCCGCCAAAGAACCGTTCCGCTCGGCTGCTCGACAGCGTCTGCACCGAATGCGACTCGTTCTTCGACGCGGCCAGTTCCAGCGGCTGGACTTCGCGCCATAAAGCTTCGCCGCCTCCGGCCCGGTACAGCGTGAACCGGAGCGGCTTGCGCTCGATGCGCAGGCGCAGCGCGGCGGTGGCAATGTCGAGGTGGCCGCCTTCGTCCGTGACGGTGGCGTCGACATGGTCGTCGGCCTTGCCCACCACGATGGCGGCGGCCTGGTCGCCGGCCCCGCTCAATTGCGCCGGCTTGTTGCCGATCCTGGGCGCGGCCTGGATGCGCAGCACGTCGGCGCGCGGCAATTCGATCCGCACGATGGCGCCGCTGTCGGTGGTGATGTCCCACGCGCCGGCCTGGCCGGCGGCTGCCTGGAAACTGCGCAAATTGCCGACCGGCGCGGCCAGCAGCGGCGCGGCGGCCGCGGTGAACAGGGACAGCAGGCCGCCGGCGGCGGCGTGGCGATAAGCGTGTTTGCGTTTCATGGCTGGCTAGCAATGTGAATCGATGCACGCACTTTAGAAAGAAAAATAAGCAACGTCAACAAAAAGAAAGAAAAACCATCGAATTCTAATGAATCATTGAATTTTTAACGCATTTTTCTTTCGTTTAAGCGGTTTTATACAGATTTTACTTTCGAATACGTGGTAAACATGTCACAAGCGGCGGGCTCTAGGCGTGAGATACGGGGGTTTCCGGCGCCATGGAACACAAGGACCAGCGCAACAATCTTTCGTTTTATTTTCTTTTTTCTTTCGTTATTGACTTTTGAAATAACGAACCTTATGCTTTCACTCAATCGCCACTTATACTTTCTTTCGATGACCTCACTCCTGCAACGCGACCCGCACAGCTGGTCCGACATCGGCGGCCTCGCCACCGCCAAGGAAATCGCGCAGCAACCCGCGGTTTGGCGTGCGCTGGCGGACAGCCTTGAAACCGGATTGCCGCGCGTGACAGCCTTTCTTGGCGATTGCCTGCGCGATCCGGCGCAGCGCGTGATCCTGACCGGCGCCGGCAGCTCGGCCTACGCGGGCGACATCATTGCCGATACCCTGGACGCCGCATGGCCGGCCCGCATCCGCGCGGTGCCCACCACCACCCTGCTGACGCACGCGGAACTGTATCTCGATGCCGGCGCGCCCACCTTGCTGGTCTCGTTTGCGCGCAGCGGCGACAGCCCGGAAAGCGTGGCGGCGGTCGAACTGCTGCGCGCCAGCGTGCCCGGCGCGCGTTTCCTGCACGTGACATGCAACCCCGACGGCGCCCTGGCGCGCCAGGCCGCCGGCAATCCCGATGCCTGCACGCTGCTGATGCCGGCCGCCAGCTGCGACCGCGGTTTCGCCATGACCAGCAGCTTCACCTCGATGGTGCTGGCCGCGCTGTGCGTGCTGTCGCCGCAGGCGGCAGGCGGAGCGCAACAACCGCTGCAACGCCTGCATGCGCTGGCCGCCCTGGCCGACCAGGCGCTGGCCGCGTGGGCCGCGCCGGTGGCGCAACTGGCGGCGCAGCCGGTCGAGCGCGTCGTATATTTGGGCGCCGGCCCGCTCGAAGCGCTGGCCAGGGAAGCCGCGCTGAAGATCCTGGAATTGACGGCCGGGCAGGTGCAGGCCATGGCCAACACACCGCTGGGCTTCCGCCACGGCCCCAAGGCCGCCGTCAACGACGGCACGCTGGTGGTGCTGTTCCACAGCGCCAAGCCGCTGGCGCGGCGCTACGACGCCGACCTGCTGGCCGAATTGCGCCGCGACGGCATTGCCGCGCGCTGCATCACGGTCGGCTTCGAGGCCGACATCGGTTTGCCTCGGGACGACGGCGCCGCCTGGACCAATGCATCGGCCAACGCATGCACCGACGGCGGGACCAACGGCGGGACAGACGCCTGGCTGGCGCCACTGTGGCTGCTGATGGCCCAGCAATACGCCCTGCACCAGTCCGCGCTGCTCGGCCTGCGTCCCGACAACCCTTTCGCCGGCGGCACGGTCAACCGTGTCGTGCAGGGCGTGACCATCCACCAGCCATGAGCGGCGCCGCACACATGCCCCGCGCCTGGCACGGGATCGATATCGGCGGCACCAAGATCGAACTGGTGACGTATGCGGACCAGGGCGCGCAACTGCAGGAGCGGCACCGCGAACGCATCGCCACACCGGGCCATGATTTTTCCGGCTTCATGGCCGCCATCGCCGCGCTGGTGGCGCGCGCCGACGCGGCGCTGGGATGCAGGGCGGCGGTCGGCGTCGGCCTGCCCGGCGTGATCGACAGCGCCAGCGGGCGCCAGGTCAGTTCCAACGTGCCGGCGCTCAACGGCAGGCTGGTGGCGCAAGCCATGCAGGAAGCGCTGCAGCGGCCGGTCGCGATCGGCAATGACTGCCAGTGCTTCGCCCTGTCCGAGGCGCAGGGCGGTGCGGCCGACGGCCTGCCCGCCATGTTCGGCGCCATCCTCGGCACCGGCGCGGGCGGCGGTTACTGCGTCGAGGGCCGCCTGCTGCGCGGCTACAACGGCATCGCCGGCGAATGGGGCCACTGGAGCATTCCGGCGGCGCTGCTGGCGCGCCACGGCTTGCCGGTCTACGACTGCGCGTGCGGCAAGCAGGGATGCCTGGAGCGCTATGTCTCGGGCCCCGGCATGAGCCGCCTGCATGCGCATTACGGCGGCGACGGCGCGCAGCCGCTGGCCATCGCGGCGCGCGCCCAGGGCGACAATGCCTCCGAGCCGGCCGTGCACACGCTGGCCGTGCACCTGGACCTGCTCGGCCACGCGCTGGCCGGCCTGGTGCTGGCGTACGACCCGCACGCG
Organism: uncultured Pseudoduganella sp.; assembly: GCA_966211685.1. Lineage (GTDB taxonomy): Bacteria > Pseudomonadota > Gammaproteobacteria > Burkholderiales > Burkholderiaceae_D > Rugamonas. The sequence goes on along the minus strand of CBIHOX010000046.1, from coordinate 603 downwards.
ATCGTGCTGGGCGGCGGCCTGTCGAACTTGCCGCACCTGTACCGCGACTTGCCGGGCGCCGTGCGGCGCCACCTGTTCCGCGGCGTGCAAACGCCGCCGATCTTGCCGCCGCGCTTCGGCGACGCCGGCGGCGCGCGCGGCGCGGCCCTGCTGGCGCGTCAGCAAACCATGACTTCGATCTTTTGACACCATGACCCACACCGACACCCTGTCCCCTGTCCAGCAAGTCGTCCAGGCGCACCGCCGCGGCGAAGCCGTCGGCCTGTACAGCGTATGCTGCAGCCACCCGGTGGTGCTGCGCGCGGCCATGCGCACGGCGCAGCAGTACGATACCGTGCTGCTGGTGGAAGCGACCTCGAACCAGGTCGACCAGTTTGGCGGCTATACCGGCATGACGCCGCCGCAATTCCGCGATTACGTGCAGGCGCTGGCGCGCGAAACGGCGTTCCCGCCGGAGCGGCTGGTGCTGGGCGGCGACCACCTCGGCCCCAACGCATGGCAGCATCTGGACGCCGCCAGCGCCATGGACCAGGCGCAGGTGCTGGTGGCGGCCTACGCGGCAGCCGGTTTCCACAAGATCCACCTCGATTGCAGCATGCGCTG